>DAOVFI010000735.1 GCA_030673005.1 Planctomycetales bacterium | reverse complement strand
CTGCTCTATTTCGCCTCCGACCGCACCGATGCTACTCTGCGAAGTAGCTCGCTACGTAGCACGAGCTGGTGGAACCTTTACCGCCGCCGGCTCGACGGTCAGATCGAGCCGCTGACACAACTGGCCGCCGAGTTCGCCGTTCCGCTGTGGGTCTTCGGCCGACCGACGTATGGCTTCGACGGTCCGGACAGGATTATCTGTACGTATGTTCAGGACGGAATATGGCGCCTCGCAAAGATTGATACACGTACGTGCAAATTAGAGACGATAGAAACGCCGTACAATACTATTTCATCTCTGTGTGTTTCGGATGGAAAGGCGGCGTTTATCGGCGGGTCTGCCGAGAAGGCGTCGGCCGTCGTTTTGCTCGACCTGGAAACGGGAAAGATCGAGCAGTTGCAGCGGTCGAGCGACCTGGAGTTTGATTCCGGATATATCTCGCCCGCCGAGGCTGTCGAGTTCCCGACTGAAGGCGGACTTACCGCCCACGGGCTTTTTTATCCGCCCAAAAACAAAGATTACGTCGCCCCGGACGGCGAGAAGCCGCCGCTGGTGGTGATGGTTCACGGCGGGCCGACCTCGTCTGCTTTGGCGTCGTTGAAACTGTCGATTCAGTATTACACCAGCCGGGGAATCGCCGTACTGGACGTGAACTATGGCGGCAGCACCGGTTACGGGCGTAAATACCGGCAGCGCCTCAACGGGCAATGGGGCATTGTCGATGTCGATGACTGTTGCAACGGCGCGAAATACCTGGCCGACGCGGGAAAGGCCGATTCCGCCCGCATGGCCATTACCGGCGGCAGCGCCGGCGGATACACCACGCTGGCGGCCCTGGCGTTCCGCGATACCTTCTCGGCCGGCGCCAGCCACTACGGCGTCAGCGACTGCGAGGCGCTTGCTACGGAAACGCACAAATTCGAGTCGCGCTACCTCGACGGCCTGATCGGCCCGTACCCACAGCGGCGTGACCTGTACATCGAGCGCTCGCCGATCCGCCACATCGAGGGTCTGAACTGCCCGGTAATCTTCTTTCAGGGCAGCGAGGACAAGATCGTCCCGCCGAACCAGGCGCAGATGATGGTCGATGCCCTCCGCGCC
>DAOVFI010000355.1 GCA_030673005.1 Planctomycetales bacterium | reverse complement strand
CTGGACGAACCTTAACGATTGTAATCAGATTCTAACAGTAATGCCCGAAATCGCCAATAGACGATAACATTATTCTTGATGGATTATTTCACTTTGTTGTTTTTGGTGGGAGCGGGGAAAGTGGCGAGAATTCACCGGTTTGGTTGAAATACATGCGGAAGACAAAGCCGACGGACCTGTCTGTCTGCCTGTCGGTAGGCAAGCCGACAGGCAGGTGGCCATCCGTCGGCGTTCCGTCCGTGCTTTTGTCGCATGACGTGTCATCGGGGCTTGCCGTTTCGCTGATGGTTGTCTATCATCGTTCCTTGTCGTGAGCACGGAAAAAACATCACAAATCGACCTGCCTGCCGGTCAGGCGGACACGCCGGCGATGAGGCAGTATCGGCAGTTCAAGGACGCCTATCCCGACTACATCCTGCTGTTCAGGATGGGCGATTTCTACGAGATGTTCTACGAGGACGCCCGGACCGCCAGCCGGATCCTCGGGCTTACACTGACCAGCCGATCCAAAGGACCGTCGGCCATTCCGCTGGCGGGTCTTCCTTACCACGCACTCGATTCCTACCTTGCCAAACTCGTCCGCGCAGGCTGCCGAGTCGCCATCTGTGAACAGGTCGAGGACCCAAAGCAGGCAAAGGGGATAGTAAAACGCGACGTTGTCCGCCTGGTTACGCCCGGAACGTTGACAGAAGAGAACCTCCTGGAAAAACGCGAAGGCAATTACCTCGCAGCCGTGTTCGACCCGGAGGACAGGATGCAGGACAAAAACAGCCCACCGAAGGCTTTCCGCGGGCCGTCGTCCACGCATCAGGGCGGATCGCACCAGGTGGGGATCGCGTGGGTTGAATTGTCTTCGGGCGCGTTCGAGGCGATGCTCGCGCCGGTCGACCACGTGGTCGATGAGTTGATCCGGTTGCGTCCCGCCGAGGTTATCGTCCCGGAGACCTCGGCGATGGATTCGCCGTCTTTCCGCCAGGCGATCAGCCATTCTCTCGGGGCGTCGGTAACGGCCTGCCCGCCGTGGTCGTTCGATGCGCATGGCGCACAGGAATTGCTGAAAGAACATTTTCAGACCGGGACGCTGGCCGGTTTCGGCTTCGACGGATATGACGCCTCGCTGTCGTCGGCAGGGGCCATCATCGACTACCTCCGGACGACGCAGAAAACCGCACTGGCCCACATCGGCGCGCTGCGGCGGTTCGACCGGGACGAGCGCCTCATCATGGACGGCAACACGATACGCTGCCTGGAAATCCTCCGCACTCTGCGTGCGGGACGACGGACCGGTACGCTGATCGATACCATTGATGCAACCGTTACCGGCATGGGCGCACGCTTGCTGGAGCGATGGCTGACGTATCCGCTGCGGTCGTATTCAGCCATCGTTGCACGCCATGAGGCAGTGGCGGAACTGGCGTCGGATCCCCAGCGACTCAAGAGGCTGCGGGAATTGCTGGACGGCATGTCGCAGATTGACCGGGTCGCCTCAAATATCGCAATGGCCCGCGTCCGTCCGCGCGAACTGCCGGGCCTTGCCGAGACGCTCCGGCGCCTGCCGGAGGTCTGCGAATTGCTCACCGGCCCCGACGGGGCGGGTTGCCGGGCCGAACTGATCGCGAGCCTGCCGGACAAACTCACCGGCCTTGACGTACCCGCCGACCTTATCGACCGAGCGATAGACCCGGAATGCCCGGCCGTGCTACGCGACGGCGGCGTTATCGCCGACGGGTTCGATGAAGAACTGGACCGCCTCAGACGGATCAGCGCCGACGGGCAGACCTGGCTGGTCGATTACCAGGCCCGCGAGGCCAAGCGGATCGGTATTGCGAACCTGAAGGTCGGGTACAACAAAGTCTTCGGGTACTACCTGGAAGTCAGTCGGGCCGGCGCCGGGAAGGTCCCGCCCGATTTCGTCCGCAAGCAGACGCTCAAGAACGCCGAGCGCTACATCACCGATGAGTTGAAGCGATACGAATCGGAGGCCCTGACGTCAGCGGAGCGAGCCAGGGCGTTGGAGGCGAGGCTTTTCGAGCAGGTTCGCGATGAACTTGCCGGTTACGTCGGGCGTTTTCAGGCGGCAGCGGCGGCGATTGCGACGCTTGACGTGCTGGCCGCATTCGCGCACCTCGCCGTCGAGCGGAATTACCGCCGCCCGACGATAACACAGGATAACGTCCTGCACATCGTCGATGGGAGGCATCCTGTACTGGCCGAGACGCTGCGGGACGAATTCGTCCCGAACGATGTACACATGGAGGCGTCCGATAATCGCCTGCTTATCATCACAGGCCCGAACATGTCCGGAAAGAGCACCTACATCCGCCAGACGGCGATCCTGGTATTGATGGCGCAGACGGGCTGCTTTATCCCCGCCGCCGAGGCCACTATCGGCATCGTCGATCGCATATTCACCCGCGTCGGGGCGGCAGACGAACTGACCGCGGGTTTATCGACCTTTATGGTCGAGATGATCGAGACGGCCAACATCCTCAACAACGCCACCAGCCGCTCGCTGGTCATCCTCGACGAAGTCGGGCGGGGCACCAGCACCTGCGACGGGCTGGCGCTGGCGTGGGCGATAAGCGAACACATCGCCCTGCGGATAAAGAGCCGCACACTGTTCGCGACGCATTATCACGAACTGACCGAACTGGAGGACCTGCTGGACGGCACGACTAATCTGAACGTCGCCGTCCGCGAGTGGGCCGACGAGGTAGTCTTCCTGCACAAGATCGTCCCGGGCGGGACGGACCAGTCCTACGGCGTGCACGTAGCGCGCCTCGCCGGCGTGCCGAAGGATGTCATCGACCGTGCCAGGACCATTCTGCCGCAACTTCAGGCCCATCTGGCAGAGGGCCTTGACATGCCGGTTCTGGCTGAACGGGCACGGAAGGCCGCCGCCCAGATGGACCTCTTCGCCGACCCCGCCACCAGGATCGCTCGCGAAATCAAGTCCGCCGACCTTGAAAACCTTACACCCCTCCAGGCGCTCGACCTGCTGCGGAAACTCAAGGGAGAATTGTAGGCCGGGACGGAGCGTCTCTGCTTTGCGTAGCGCTTCGCAGAGCAAAGAGCGAAGTCCCGGCAATTTATCGGAGCAATCGCCGGGACTACGCTTCGCGCCGTCC
>DAOVFI010000302.1 GCA_030673005.1 Planctomycetales bacterium | reverse complement strand
CATCAACCGCATTAACGTGAACGGCATCGCCGTTACCGTCATAAACGTCAGGTACGAACAGCAGTTCGGTTACGGAAGGCGGATATGGTCGTTCCTGAAATGGTTGACCGTAGCTGCCTTCGTTGTCCTGTCGGCCCGGCGTCCTGACGTAATATGCGTTTCCAGTCCGCCGCTGACGGTGGTTGCCCTGGGGATGCTCGCCCGGATGTTCCGGTCCGTCCCGTTCGTCTTCGAGATGGTCGATCCGTACCTCGACGCCGCGGTCGCGTTAGGCGCCGTTCGCAACAGGCTGCTTATACGCATGCTCAGGAAATACGAGGAGCAATGCTTCAGCCAAGCGGCGGCCGTCGTTACCGAGCACGAACTGGTCGGCGAATTCATGGCCCGTAAATACAATACCCGCACCCCAATCGAGACGGTTTATTATCCCTCGGATACGGACCTGTATAACCCCAATCCCGACCGCGAACGATTCCGCCGACAGTGGCAAGTAGGCGAGAAAGTCGTGGCGGTTTATACCGGCTCGATGGGCAGAGTCCACGGCGCCGACAGCCTCGTCGAGGCTGCGACCAGGCTAAAAGATTCTCACCCGGACCTGCTTATCCTGGCTATCGGGAACGGCACAGAGAAACAGCGGCTCGAAGCGCTTGGGCGCCGGCAGGAACTGACCAACCTGCGATTCCTTCCACCGGTTCCGAAAGCGGACATCCCGGACGTGCTGGCCGGGGCCGACATCGGACTTGTCTCCGTAGCGCCTATTCCCATATTGGAATATACGACCTCAAACAAACTATCCGACTACTGTAAAATGGGCCTGCCGGTGGTGCTGAATTACGGCGGGTGGCAGGCGATGGAACTGGATAAATATCAGGCAGGACTGTGGTCGCCGATGAACGACACGGACGGCTTCGTCGAAAATATCGGCAAGTTGGCTTCGGACGGCAGGCTCCGCGAGAAAATGGGCGCAAACGCCGCAAAAATGGCTGCCGAGATGTTCGACCGGGTTAAAATGGCCCGACGGCTTGAGAAAATACTGGAGCGCGCCGTGGGCAATCGCTCATGTGTGGCGGCGCCGTCCGGGAACCTCCAAGCAAAGTCAGAGTTTTCAGGCAGAGCCTGAAGGGAACTGCGATTGTCCGCGGATAGTCCGACAGTCAGCATTGTGATAGGCGTCTTCAACGGCGGGGCCGGACTGCGCACGACTGTCGAGAGCATCCGCGCGCAGACCTTTGAAGATTTCGAGGTGGTCCTCGTCGATGACGCAAGTACGGACGACACCGGCGAGTACATGGATGAATTGGCAGCGGAGAACCCCCGCTTTCGGGTCTTTCACTTTTCCGAAAACCGCGGCCTGACGGCGGCGCTGATTCGGGGCTGCCGGGAGGCTCGCGGTGAATTCATTGCCCGGATCGACAGCGACGACTGGATGGTTCCCGACCGCCTGGCCAGACAGGTGGAGTTTCTCCGTGCCCACGAGGACGTCGGTATCCTCGGAAGCGCCCTGACCGTCCATTACGACGTGGACGAGCGCGTGTTCGAAAGGACCGACACGCCGCCGGCGCAGACGGACGAGCAAATCCGCCGACGGCTGCGATTCCGCAACGTCTTTGGCCACGTGAGCGTCATGTTCCGCAGAACCGATTACGAAAGGGCAGGCGGTTATAACCCATCCTTCTATTACAGTCAGGACTTCGAACTCTGGCCGAAGTTACTTCGTGTGACACGAGGACATAATCTGACCGAACCGCTTACACATTGCAGGTTCGCCGACAGGTCAATTTCCATCATGCACAACAACGGCCAATTGCTCAGCGTCGCACGCGTGCAGTGGCGAAACATCCGCTGGGGCCTGGCGCCGTGGTGGAGCGTTTTCTGGATTCTTCGACTGCTGGTCTTCGCCGCTTTGCCTTATAAACTCCGCTCCAGACTGCGCTTCCTGCTGCACGGCATCAGGACTCGGCAAAAAAAGACCTGACGGACAGATAGGGGTGGATAATATGCGATCTAAGTGCTCCGTCCACATATTTCATGAAGCAGTCGGCGGTATTCCTGAACCAGCAGCGGACAGATTTGATCCTGTTTGAAATGTTCCAGTATCCGCCGCCTCGCCGCCAGGCCGAGCCGCCGCCGCAGATCATCATCCATCATCAGCCTTTCGATAGCATCGGCCATGGCGCGCGGGTCCTTTAGCGGGACGAGTAATCCCGTCTGTTCGTCGATGACGGCATCGACTGTCCCAGAGGCACAGGTCGCCACGGACGGCACGCCACAGCAGGCGGCCTCCATTATGCTGTAAGGAAAACCCTCGTGCCAACTGGCCTGGACCAGCAGTGTCATCGCCGAATACCAGGCGGGCATCTCGTCGCTGAAACCCATGTACCTTACGTTCAGGCCCGGCTCGTCGGCGGCTGTTTCGACCAGGGCCTGCATGTCCGGATCGTCGTACAAGCCGAAGATGCACAGATGCGTCCGCCGGCGAATATCCCCCGGCAGCAGAAGCCAGGCCTCCAGGAGCGTCCGGATACCCTTATGCTGGACGATTCGCCCCACGAACCCCACCAGCCGGTCTGTTTCGTCAAATCCCGCCTCCCGCCTCAAGGCCAGTCCGCGGGATGCGACCGCCTGCGGGTCGAACCTGTCGGTGTCGATACCGCAGATCGTTCCCGGCCCGAGCACCGTCGCCTTCGACCGCCGGCACGCGCCGCTATCGACGGCCTCACGCATAGTCGATTCGCCGCAGTAAATCACCTCGCTCGCCAGGGCGCACGAGACCACCTCGACCGTCCGCAGAAGCCGCCTCCTGAATCCGCCGAGACTCAGGAACGCCATTCCGTGATTGTGATAAATCCGAATCGGCACACCCGCCAGCCGGGCGGCCAGCATGGCGATAAGACCGGCCTTGGACATGTGAGCGTGGACGATGCCGGGCCTGATCCGCCGGAACAGACGCCACAGGCGCCACAGGCTTTTCATATCCGCCAGTGGCGAGACGCCCTGCCTTATGGTTACGGGGGCGTATCGGACCTGTCCGGTCTCTGCCGCCGATCGCGCATCGGCGCTATCGCTGCAAACCAGCGTTACGTCGAAGCCCCCGGCTGTAAGGCGGCGAAAATGCTCCACCAGGAACATCTTCGCCGTCGAACCGATGGCGGTAACGTGAACAACGCGAACCGTCGCGGCCGCCGGGGCCGGTTTAACAAACTCGTCCTGTTCTCCAGACGCCGTCATTGAAACTCTCAACCGCGTTTTTTCCTGTAACCCGTAACACCTGATCAGGCTAAAGGTGGGCCTGCGCTGCGCTCCGGCCCAGCCTACCTGCTCTTACGTATCATCCAATCCCGGCACCTTTGTGGAGCGTATGATCTCCAGGGCCTGCCTGAAACGCTGAACGTCCTGTTCGTCGGGCGGGTGGCTCCGCCTGGTTACGAGTAAGTTATGGACGCCAAGGGCCGTCAGTACGCCGAAGATGCACACCCGCGCCACTACGAGCGCCGTGGCCGCCATTACCGGCAGCAGGCCGGCGGATTTCCGACCGAACTCCCATAGGGCCATGATATTCGCCTTCTTGCTGCGGTAGTACTTGCCGAAATTGTACGTCTCATACTCCCTGTAGTAATAAAGCGCCTCGGTCAGGTTGGCGAACGTGCTGTCGAACCAGCTCGACAACCACAGCGCCCCGTCCTGGGCGAGGCGATAGTGCTCGGC
>DAOVFI010000138.1 GCA_030673005.1 Planctomycetales bacterium | reverse complement strand
CGATTAGTCGGTTGGGTAACACGGACGGGTGGCACGGTCAAGCCGAACGCCTGCCTGCCGGCAGGCAGGCAGTGAGGCTTGGCCGTGGAAGCGTCGAACACGGCCAAGTCTCCGACTTGACCGTGCCACCCATCTTTTCAGGCTTGTCACGACGGCAGTTGTAGGGTGCGGCAAGCAGAACCTGCCGCACCCTACGTTTTAATATCGTCAAGAAAAATATCTTCACGGACCGATTTGTAAAACATCGGAAAAAAGTGCGGATACTGACTGGAACGATTTACATAATTCTGGAACGATTCACATAACTAAGGATTGAAAGGGAAGAAAAATGAAAAGCAGGATGGCATTGGTGGCTGTTGCGGGTATTTGTGTTCTTTTATTCGCCGGTTGCAGCAAAAAGGCGTCCACGCCGAAGGAGGCCCTGAAGAATATGGGCGAGGCGCTTCGGGAGGGCGACAAGGACGCATTCGTCGCCTGTTTCGATGCGAATGAGGATCAAAAGAAGATGCTGGGCGCCATGTGCGAATTCGTGGATGTAACGGTGAAATTCGAGGAGGCCATGATAAAGGCCTACGGCAAAGACGCCGTCAAGGGCGGCAAGAAAAGCCCGCTTGACGAATTCAAGGACGATAAATGGCTTGACGAGGTCGAAATCAAGATCGACGGCGATAAGGCTATCGCCACCAAAAAGGACGAGAAGAAGCCTCTGAACCTCGTCAAGAAAGACGGCGCCTGGTTGATAAGCGCCGGCGACATGATACCGCCCGACGAGATGAAGGATATGGATAAGGGCTTGAAAATGATCGGGGTGATGATGAAGGCCGTCAAGGACGCTACGGGTAATATCGGCAAGGAAGGATACACTGCCGAGAGGATCAATCAGGAAATAGGCGCTGCCATGATGAAGGCCATAATGGAAAACATGGGCAACCAGCCCCCCGGCGGCGGTTAGACTGAATCCGGGAAAACTCTGACCGGCAACACGAGCGGGAAACAGCGTGTCTCCCGCTCGTGCTGCATTAACTGAAAATTCGACGAACCCGACAGGCTTATGGATAATCGTCTGTTGGACCGATAATATACAGGGATGGGAACAACCGGGTTTTTGCGAAGGAGCCATTTACCATGGGACCGTTACGCACATCATTTGAGAACGATGAATACCGCGACGCGCTCGCCAGCGTTCGTATTGCCAAGAACTGTCTCTGGTGGCTGATACTGCTTTCGATCATTGTCCAGGTAGCGTCGTTTTCGGCAGTGCGTTTCGTCGGAGTCGTTGACGAGGCATCGTCTCAGGGCCGGACCGATCAGACAACCAGCGCTCCGGCTACCGCTGCGAGCGAAGACGACGCCGCATCAGCCGAGGTCTGGCGCCAGTGTCTCAACTGGATATTCCCGGCGACGAAATTCGTCGCCCTTGTCGCCGGCGTGCTGCTGGTTCTGACGATGTTGCTGGCGGTCAATCTCACGCTCGTCGGGCGGACGGGAGGATCGGCGGGATTTACCGGCGGCCTGTTCTGGGCGATGCTGCTGTGTGTGTTCCTTATCCCCTGGCAGCAGATCGGGGAATTCCGAAGCACATTTGCCTGCGGCGCGCTGTACAACTTCGGCGACCTGACCGAATGGACCCGTCGGGTTGTGTGGAAAGCCAAAGACGTTTCGTTCCTGACGCGGATATTCTATTATGCACGCTTCCTTGCTTATCCGTGCTTCGCCGCGATGCTGCTGCTGGTGGTGCAGGCCAGGTTCGCACGCGGATGGCGACGGGCAAACCTCGACGTCCAGCAATCACCTCCGCAAAACCAGACAAATCAAAGCGGCATAATGTAAGCGGACCGGAATACCGGTGCAGGTAACAGAACCTGCACACCCTACGACTGAAAACCGTAGGGGGTGGTACAGCCGGTATCGTATTTCCCCAACCGTAACACTTCAATCGTTTGCAATAGAAGATGCTTTGGTCGGTCCTGAAAAGAATTCGTAGGGATGAAGCGAATAAAAAATGAATGTTGAATAATGAACAGGGAATTTCGAATTTCGAAGTCAAAAAAAACCTTTTCGCAAAATCTGTTCACTTCAACATTCGACATTCCTCGTTCAATATTCAACATTCTCTTTTCCTCTGCATCCCTGCAAAATGCTTTTCAGGTTTCTGCAAACAGCTGAACTGTTACTCCCAACCTTTGACATTGACCGGTGCGGGAGGATACTATCGTTCTGGTTGGCGGGTGTGGAGTTGGCGTGATGGGGCGATGGTGTCCAATCCGTGTGTTACCGGGATGCCTGTTCATGGCGGGCGTGGTTGCGGTGGCGTTTATTCTGACGGGCTGTCGGAGTCCGGAAGAATCGCTGGGCGGGCTTGTCGAACCGCCGGTCGTTGAAGGCGCACCGCTGCGTCCGGTCAGTCAGGTTGTCGGTAACGAAGACGCGCGCAATCTTCTCCTTATCGTTCGTTTTGTGCAGATAACCGTCCGTGTACCGATAGGGTCTGTGAGCGATTCGGAGGAATTGTGGAGTTACCTCGACGAGGAACCGCTGGGCGCTCGTACAGGTTCGGCCTTGGCGCATAACGGCATCCGCGTCGGACTGGGACACAAAGGCGCCTGGAAGGACGTCGCCGGGATACTTCGGCGCCTCACCGGCCAGGTCATCAAGCCGGCTGTTGCGATAACCCGTCCCGGCATACCGGTGGCGATTGTCCTCAAGACGCGCCGGCCGGCACAGACAATCTTCACTTTCCGCCGCGATTATACCCTTTTCGGCCGGGATTATCCGCCGGGTGATAATGTCGTGATGATTGCGGCAACGATAGATTACGACGATCCGGCCTCGGTGCACCTGACGGCGTCAGCGATGGTCCGCACCAAACGCCGACGCCGGAAATACGTCAAACAGGCGAACGGATACGCCGTTACCTATGAACCGACCCGTTATCGGTTGAATGGAACGGACTTCCGGTTCAAAGTTCCGGCCGGTGGTTTCATTCTAATCGGGCCTGGGCACGAAGTGTCTCGAAAGAGCAGTCCCGGATACCATTTCCTGGTACACGAGATGAAGGGATTGGAGTTTGAGACCGTCGTGGTGATCGCGCCGGAGGTCTTCGCCGCACCGATAAAAAAGAAGCCCGGTTGACAAGGTCGCTTAGGTGGCACGGTCAAGCCGAACGCCTGCCTGCCGGTAGGCAGGAAGTGAGGCTTGGCCGTGAAGCAGCCGGTCACGGCCAAGCGGGGTCGAGACCAAACGGTCTCAACCTCGCTTGACCGTGCCACCCGCAACCGCTCAACGGTGGTTTTTCCGGAGAAATTGATGGGCATCTCTATCGGCGCAGGTTGGATTATCCTGACTCAGCCAGCCTGGCTTTTGGCAATGCCGATAGTCTTGCTGCCTGTCCTTTCGGCGTTGTGGGCGCGCCGTCGTGGGAGGCGAATTCCCGTCCCGGCAGTAGTGGTCCAGTGCCTGGCGCTGGCGGTGGCGACGGTTGCGATGACCCGGCCGCGTGCAGCGATAAGCCGTCGGTCGGCGCTGCCGTACCTCCTGCTTGCGGACGTGTCCGGCTCGGTCCGGGGGCAGGGGGCGGACGTGCAGCGATTGACCTTCCCGGCCGGGGCGAAAGTTGAGCGATTCCGTTTCGCCGACGGGATCGGGCGGGTCGCGTCGGCCGGAGTGGCACAGGTTTCAAATCGGGTGGCACAGGTTTCAAACCTGTGTCACGACGCCACGCGCATCGCCCCTGTACTGCGAATGATCGCCTCTCACGGCTCCGACAGTCTGGCCGCTGCCGTCATCGTAACCGACGGGCGATTTACCGATGCCGACGGGCCTGCCGGACAGGCAGGATGGGCGGGCGCTGCCGAAGCCGTTGCCGAACTGGGCGCGGAGGTGTTCATCGTACCGCTGGACGCCCCGCCGCCGGACGCGCGAATTGTCGCCTTTACCGTCAGGCGTGTTTCAGCGACGAAGGTCGAGATTGCCGCTACCGTCTCGTCCAATGCCCCGGTAAGGCGGACACTGACCGTCAAGCGTTCCGGGCGGACCGATCCGCTGACGGTTCGCACGTTGCCGCTGCTGCCGGATACTCCGGCCACTGTCCGTCTGACAGATACAATCGCCCCGGACGCAGCGGCCGGATATTCCGCTCGCCTTGACGGCGATGTCGTCATTACCGAGAACGACTTGGCCTCGACGCTGGTCCTTCCGACTCGCCGGACCGTCGCCGCCGTCGGATTCGACCGGGCCGTCAGGCCGATTCTCAACCGGATCAGGCATCCGATAATTTTCATATCGCCCGATGCCTTGCCGGAAGCGGATTCGGCCCGGCCCGACATGGCTGCGGCGGTCTCGGCTCGCTTTTCCTGCATTATCGTTGCCGACGCGACGGGTTCGTCCCTGACCGCACGTCAGCGCCGCGCACTGGCGGAATACGTCCGCGCCGGCGGCGGGGGGTTGGTGATGATCGGGACCGGGCCGCACGAATCGCCGGCGGATCGGTCCGATCCGCTCAACCTGACGTTGCCGCTGGCGGCGAATCCATTTCGTCGCCGCCCGTTGCATCTGTCGGTGCTGCTGGACAAATCCGGCTCGATGGCCCAGCCTGGTTCGGCCCGTCCGGGCGGGTCGGTGCAGATTAAGTTCGACCTTGCCGCCGAGGCCGTCATCGCACTCAAAGACCACCTCACGCCGCGCGACGCGCTGACGGTTATTGCGTTCGCCAATCGCCCCGGCATCGTCTATGACAGCGGTAATAAAAGCGCCGATTTTGCCGCGCTCCGTGATGCACTGAAAAAGGTTCGCCCCGCCGGTTCGACGAGGGTTACGCCCGCCATCGAGATGGCGCTGATGCGTCCGGTCGCTGCCGGGACCGCGCCGATGCTGCTGGTGGTAAGCGACCTGAAGACCGAAAGTTTCAATCCCGCCGAATGGGCGGCGGCGTTCCGGCAGGCCGGCGCCAAACTGGCCGTTGTGGCCGTTCGGGAAGGTTCCGCCGCCGCCGCTGAAACCGACATGCCGGAAGAGCCGCCGTTGAAGGCGCTTGCCGGACTGCTGGATGCACCCTATGTCGAACGGGATCGACTTGCGGGTCTGGCGAAGGTCTTTGCCGCACTGGTCCGGCGGGGGCGGGGCAGCGTCGTTCGCCGCCGCCGCACCGCCGTAACCGTTACAGGCGCTGTTTTCGATACCGACCTGACGACCTTTCCGGACCTGGATTCCTACATCCTGGCGGGGGCGCGCAGGGACGCGGAGGTCTTTGCCCGCACGTCCGGCGGAGATCCGCTCCTGGGCGTTGGGCGGGCCGGACTTGGCCGGTGTGTCTGCTTGTCCGTGCCACTCACGAAAACCGATAACGCCGCCTGGGCGCGTTCAGCAGAGGCGAAAAAACTGATCGCATCGGCCTTGCGATGGAGCCTTCGAGGACCCGACGATCCGCGGTTCGACGTGGAGATCAAGCGAAACGGATCGCGGCTCAAAATCACAGTAACGGCCCGGGAAAGTAGCACGGGCGTCTCGCCCGTGGTCCGTGGCACAGGCGTCTCGCCGGTGGTCCGTGGCACAGGCGTCTCGCCGGTGATCCGTGGCACGGGCGTCTCACCCGTGGCGGGCGAAAAACCCCTCAACAATCTGTCTCTTACAGCCGAACTTGTCGCCAGCCTCGTCGCCGGCGACGAACACACCCAATCCGTGAAGTTAAACCAGATCGCTCCGGGTCGCTATGAGGTCCAGGCCGACTGGCCGACGGATTTACCCGCAGCCGTCGCCGTTCGTGATAAGAACGGTTCGACCGTCTGGCGAGGTTCAACCGGGCGGCTGTACCCGCGTGAGTATCGTCTGATCGGCGCCGACAGAAAGGGGCTTGAGCTGCTGGCGAACCTGACCGGCGGAAGCATCGTTCAGGCCAATCGACTTGGCGAGGTGTTGAAGCAGTCCTACCGCCGCCGCCTGACCGACCTCTGGCCGGGGCTGCTCGGACTGGCGTTGGCGCTGATGCTGACGGAATGGTGCCTCGTCCGCATCACCCGACGGTAAGGTTTCAGAAGCACATTCACCACAGACAGTTAAGCATTTATATTCCGGTGTTCTGATTCTTATTAAGGATGCGGCTCAACGGTGCCGAAGGAAGCATTGGGGTTTTATCATTGGCGTGTTGCGGATTGTGATTAATTTTGGGCGGCAAGACGGGATTATTATAAATAATGTAAGAGATCAGCCGTATGCTTCAAGAAAAGAGCAAGTCTTTCCACACATAGTATTTATCACTCCGGTTGTTTGGAGTGATAAATACTATGTGTGCCCGGGTGGCTCTTTTCTTGAAGCATTCATTGCAATTGGGTAAATAGTTACGAAATAATTTTCGGAGGATCGGACATGGAAATACAGGTAAGGTGCGATTGTGGAACGCGGTTTCAGGTAGAGCATGAGTATGTAGGCAATCGCGCCGTCTGTCCCGTCTGCGGCAGGTTCGTGGACATCGCCGGGCAGGTATCGGCAGCGGCGCCCCAGCCAGTTTCGGCACAGGCGCCTCAGGCAGCCGCACATATACAGCAACCCCCTCCGTCCCTG
>DAOVFI010000433.1 GCA_030673005.1 Planctomycetales bacterium | reverse complement strand
AAGGTATCTCTCAAGTTCTCGCGCTTCGCCGGCGGGAATGTTGACGTTATAGGACCCGGACACGGTTCGGCGAACGATCGCGTGGTAATCGCGTTTCACGACGTCCACCGACTCGCCAATTCGCGAACCTCGTCCCAACGTCCCTGGCCGGCCAACGCGGCGAGGGCGTTCCGTAGCCGACGATCTTCGCCGGCGTAATGGTCCAGATTGTCCACGGACTCGGACCCGAACAGTAGGATATCAAGCCCGCCATCAATCACGTATACCCGGACCATGGCGATCTCCGGGAATGGGAAATGGATGTCCGTTTCAATGAGAACCTCAAGGTCGCCATCGAATTCCGGAAACGCGGTTTCCAGACTCGGGCAAACCTCGATTTGTTCCTGGCCAATCACCCATACGAGCGGGAACCCGTCGTAAGAGCGTTGCGTGAATTCGTCGGTCGTTGTCATGTCTCAAACCTCAATCATACGTATGGCCATACGTATATATATAGTCATCGGACCCGATCTCGCGGGATGGAACGAACGGGACGATCACAGACTATTGTCGGCCGTCACGCCGACCAACACGAACAGCATGAGTATGATCACGCAAAACGCTATCCAACCCGATGAACAGATACCGCTCGCGGGGTCGATGTCGGCATCGCCGCCCTCGGACCCGGCGCCGATCGTCAGCGTCCATTGCCGTTGATCATATCGGGGCACCCCGTCGGCGAGTTTGACACGGACCTCTTCGGTCCCGGTCCCGTCGGGCGTCCCGTAGATCGTCCCATTAGCCGAACCGATGGACATCCAATCAGGCTTGATCAATATTGACCAGTTGAATGGCGCCGTGCCGTTCGATTTCGCGAGAACGTGTAGATAGAACACGCCGTATTCGGCGTTTGGCAGACTAGAAGTTGTGATAACAGGGTCGTCCGTCATGAGATTGACCGTCCACGATAGCCCATCATAAACGTAATCCAGGGCATCAAACGTGCCGTTCTCGTCACGGGCGATGAAAGCATAACCGCCGGCCGGCCGGGTCCATCGAATGCCCGTCGACGCGTGTCGCGGCCACAACCCTCCGAAATTCCCGATGAACGCTACGTCGTCGACATCGGATACCCCGGTATGGACCCTTGCGCCGTCCCATTGCAATTCCGTATAATCCCAATTACCCGACCATGTAACTATCTCTTCGTCGGTATTGCAATAGGTTATGATACTGAGAACGGTCGAATTCTGTTTGATGGAAACCGAGATAGCGTCCGATTCATAAGTACAACCCGAACCGGATTGTTCCAGATAGGTCCGTGTCCACGGATACCCCTGTTCGTGGGTCGATTGATAAAAGATATACGGCCGGCCGGTATGGGCATAATGACCAACCCCGAAAAACCTATCATTTTCCAACACGCCGAAACAGGTGATATAATATTGGGATGAATATATCGCGGCCGCGGATTGCGAAAGGTCCAACGGTCTAAAATACATGGTCTGAGAGTTGAGCCAGAAATACGTAAAAGCCCCCGTCATGTTCGCCAAAACCTGGACCGTTCCGAAACTGGTAGTCGCCGTACTCGTGGCCGCCCCGTTGTCAGTGTCCGGTATCCGCGTCATGGTCGTTAGGTTGTAGTGCCAATATTGAATGTTAAAGGTCGACGTTGTGTAAGTTCCCAGAATTGCAATGAGATTGCTATCATCAACCGCGATGTCGGCGACCAACCGGTTCGCGCCGATCTTTACAGAAACCCAATCATCCCAATCCGACCCCGGCCATTTGATGTAAATGTAGATGTCCAAATAAGTAGAAATCTTGACGTTGGCAGCGATGACAATGGTATTATTCTGGGTATTAATCACGCCCCCCGATTTGTAATTACCGTCGTCGCCGACGGTATGGATAGTGTAATGTTCCCAAATTCCCCCGGATTCCTTATACGTTACGACCAAGGAATCGCCGTCGGGACAATGAGCCACAACCAGCGCGTCGTCTTTCGTATGCACCGATCGGATATTCTCATAAGCCCGCGGGTAAGAACCGTCCGTGAAATTGAGGGTTTCCTGGGTCGGGACGCCGGCGGCGTCATCGCCAATGACCCACATGGCGATAAATACCATGCTGAAAGCCAGACAGACAACCCTCGCCCAGTAGTTATGCGGGTGGTCACGCTTGAAGTTCATAACGTCGCCAGGTATTTTCATGGTTATCACCAATGGAGAATAAACTAAAAAAGAGGTGCGGCGGGCGTGGTGCCCGCCGACTATCCCGGTCCCGCTCGGACATGGACATTGACGGTATCGAGGTCCCGAGCCTTAGCGCCGAAGCTTGATTATGCCCATGATCATACCGAACACGCCGAGTATGACGATCAGGGGAATCAAGTCGATGAAAAGGGTCGTGACCTCCGACGTAATGTTGGCGATATCGCTCGCCA
>DAOVFI010000044.1 GCA_030673005.1 Planctomycetales bacterium | reverse complement strand
CGACGAGAAGGACAGAACAGAAAGTGAAGTGCCTTCGGCGCTGACGGCGATCAAGACTGCTTGCAGGTCAGATAATCCATCGGGAGACTTGTTACAAACTTGTTACAGGCGGACCGGCCGGATTGTGCAATAATAGAATCGAACAGAGGCGGACTCACGTTTGGACAGGACGAGATATTAATGAAAGAAAGGAGAGTGTCATGAGCAAAAGATGGATGTGTGTGATTGTGGTATTGGCAGCGGTACTCGGTTCTTCCGCCGCGAGCGGAGAAGGAGTTGCCGTCACCAGCAAGGTCGAGCAGGTAACGCTTTACCGAGGACAGGCCCTGGTGACACGGAAGGTCGCGCTGCCGGCCGGACAGGGCGAACTGGAGATTATCGTCGGTGAACTTCCCGCCCGGATAGTCGGAACCAGTCTCAGCGCGAGCGCCGGCGGCGCTGACGGCGTAACGATACGCTCGGTCCGGTATCGTACGCGAGCGGTCGCGGCGGCGCCGAAGGCCGAAGTAGCGGCCCTGGATAAACAGATTAAGCAGATTGGCAGAAAGATTTACTCCAACAAGCAGATGGTCGCCCTGTTGGGCGCCAAGGGCAAGTACCTCGACAACCTGCAAGGCTTCACTGCCCCGACCGCAAAGGTGGAGATGAGCAAGGGCGTGCTGAATCCCAAGACGCTTGTCGAGGTGAGTAATTACATCCTCCAGCAGCGGACCGGGCTGACCGCCGAGGGAATCAGGCTGGAGGAGGCCCGACAGGACCTTAACGAGGAATTGTCGCTGCTCCAGCGAAAGCGCAGGGAGTTGACGCGCGGAGCGAGTAAGACCGTCCGCGAGGCGGTGGTGTTTCTTTCCAAAAAACAGCGCGGGGCAGGGAGCATCCGGCTGAGTTACCTGACCGGTTCGGCCAACTGGTCGCCGGCCTACAACGTCCGAACGACCGCCGACGGCAAGAAAGTCAAGATAGAATACCTCGCCCAGGTCAACCAGATGAGCGGGGAAGACTGGGCGGGCGTGAAACTGACCCTTTCGACGGCTACGCCCGCTATGAACGCCCAAAGCCCGATCCTGGTTCCGATGTGGGTCGCCCTGACGGGGGTCCCCAAAGGCAAGGCCGGGGCTTTCAAGTCAGTGTCGGGCTACTCCCAGCGCCAGTCATCGCTGGGGTTTCAACAGCATGCCAACATTGCAGTCTGGAATGCCAGACCCGGCGACGCCGTGAGAGCCAACTGGGCGCTGAATCGCCTGGCGGCACAGGCGCAGGGGCTTGAACTGAACGTGGACGAGAGGGTCATCCGCGCCGGCAGGCAGATGCTGCAGGCAGCGGCGGAAGGACTGGCCGTTTCTTATCCGCTTGACGGGTCGATGAGCCTGCCGAGCCGTTCTGACCGCCAACTGGTGCAGATTGCGGCGATTGAACTGTCCGGCAAGATGTACTACGAGGCCATTCCAATCCTCAGCAGTTACGTCTATCGCGCCGCTGAGGTAACCAACACGGGCGCCCTGCCGCTGCTGAGCGGCCCCTACAGCGCGTACATCGGCGGTGAGTTCGTCGGGCGCGGCTCGATGCCGCTGACGGCGCGCGGACAGACCGTTATCCTCGGTCTGGGCGTGGACGCGCAACTGCGCTGCCGGCGGGAACTGGTCGATAAGTCCGACAAGATCGTCTGGGGCAGCCGGGTACAGGACTTCCGCTACCAGTTGCGCCTGGAGAATTACAAGGACCGGGCCGTTACCGTCCGTCTGCTGGACCGCATCCCGGCCAGCAAGTCCGAAAACGTGAAAATAACACTCGGCCAGTTGGGCGAGAAGTTGTCGAAGGACCCGGAGTACGTCCGCGACCAGAAGGACAAGGGCCTCCTGCGATGGGACATCCGATTGGCGGGCGGCGCCGCCAAGGCGAAGGCCCACCTGGTGAAGTATTCCTTCGAGATGAAATTCGCCAAGGACGCGCACGTAGGCCGGGAAGCCGCCGGACTGCTCAAGCAGATGGAACTGGACAATATCAAGATGATGAGGCAGATGCGCTGATTTAATCCTCATCGAGTGGGTGGCACAGTCAAGCGAGGTTGAGGCCTTTTGGCCTCAACATTGCTTGGCCGTGGTCCGGCGGCGTCACGGGCAAGCCCCGCATCACACGGCCAAGCCTCACTGCGTTCGGCTTGACCGTGCCACCCACATTTATCAAATCAGGCGTTTCACTGTACCGGCAAGCCTTTCGGTCTCGGCGATGGTTCGGCGGAAGGCGGTCAGGTTGTCGCGCAGTCGGCTGGGGCGGTTGCGGGCGCGCCAGATTCGGGCGAAATCGTCGGACATTGCGCGCATTTCGCGGGCGATAACGCCGAGCGCGCCGGCTCGCGGGCGTTTTCCGGTCTGGATTTTCCGGCTGACTAGAATCCGCCGGCAGGCCAGGGTGTCCATCTGAGCGGCCAGGCGGAACTCCTCCAGCGCGAGCGCCTCGAAGTCGTCCAGGTCGGTGAGTTTCGGGATTCGCAGACCCCGCAGCACTTCCAGTCGCTCGACAGCCAGCGCCTCGAGTTCGTCCTTTCCGGGCAGCGGTTTTCGGCCCAGGCGTTTTGCCGTCATTCGCCTGCCGCGGAGCCATCTGTCCTTCGTCTCCGACTCGTAGAGAGTGCGGCGTTGCGGCGGGATGCGCGTTTTCGGGTCGTGTGGCCTGCCATGAGCGAAGCCGAATGGCTCGACCAGTGCGTGATAGAGCAGTCCGCTCGGTTCGTCGCCGAGCACCCGCAGCGCCGGCGCGAGCCGGTCCTTGCAGTCGCCGAAAACATATCGGCAGAACCGTTCGGTGAAGTGCTCGTGGTCGGTTTTCGCCTCGCACCAGGCGGCCGCGGCGCCGTGTGCGAAGCCGTGCAGGCTCACGCCGAGCGTGTTTCGGTGGCCGTAATCGCCCCAATCGGTATTGAGGAATCCTTCGGCCTGTTGCCGCCGGGCGGTGCGGGCGAAACGTGAGACGTTGGCAATGGAGACCGCCAGCCGGCTGCCGTGCGATTGCCAGCCGTGAGTGCCCGGACAGCAGAGGACCGACAGCCCGGCGCCGGTAATCTCGCGCGTCCTGCCGATACGCCGCCCGTCGAGGTCGTAGTCCCAGTTGAGCATGACGATGTCCTTGGGGATGTCCGGGATGATTTCCGGATGGGCAAGGACGATGTCGGCCCACATATTCATCCGCTTTCCGTGCCGCAGGCAGAGTTTGTGGATCTTCAGTATGAATTCCAGGTACAGTCGTCCGACGCCGATTTTCCCTGCTCGTTTTTTGCTTCGTCCCCGGCCAAGTTCCCACGGCTCGTCGCAGCAGACGTTGAAGTCCTCTGCCTCGAACAGCGGGACGAACTCGTCGTACATCTGTCGCAGGAGCCGTATCGAGCCGGGATCACCCGGGCAGAGCGTTGTTCCCCCCGCCCAGCCGTTGTGGCCGGGCAGTTCGCCAAGGCTGCGATACTCCGGCAGGGCGAGGATTTTTTCCATGTGCCCGAAACTGGCCAGCGACCCGACCAGGCGGATATGGTGGGTCTTGCAGTGGTCCTGGATGGCGAGGATGTCCTCGGGCGTCAACGGGCTGTAACCGCGCCCGATGGTCGGATGGGACGCGAAGGTGAAGACGTTCTCGACGTAGAGTTGCAGTTCGTTGACCTTCCAGCGCGCGAGCCGCTCGATGAGCCGCTTGACCGTACTGACCTTCGGCACCTTGCCGCGCGAGCATTCGAAATAAAGCCCACGGCGGGCGAAATCAGGCGTATCGTCGATCCGCATCGCCGGTATGGTTTTACCGTGCACGACAAGCAGGTCGCGAAGTGTCTGGACGGCGTAAAAGGCGCCGGCGTCGGAGCGTGAGAGGATTTCGATCCCGCCGGGACGGATGGTCAGGCGATAGCCTTCGCTGCCGCCGATTTGACTGTTGCGGAGTATGCGGACGTCGGTCGATCGGCCCGAACCCGCCGGCCGGACGCGCACGCCGAGCGCAGCCAGGCCGTCGCGCAACTGGCGCAGCGGCAGAAGGTCGGCCTCGTGGTCGCTCCGCAATGTTACCGACCGCCCGAACGCGAACGCTCCGGAAAGACGCCGGCATTTCCTGACGGGAATTAAAAGTTCTTTACAAGGCACGGTTGTGTCTCCTTATGGAATTCTTTTACCGCTTCGCCGGGTGATGATAGGTTAATTCACCGCGCCGGGGCAAGCGCCGCGTAGGCGTGGCAAGGGCGTCTCGCCTACCGGCAGGTAGGTCCCGCCCGTGATGCTGCTGCTTTGTCGCATCAAAAATTATGGGTGGCCGTGTTCGGGCTTTCTTCACGGCCAATCTTCGCTTGACCGTGCCACCCACCCGAGACGGACATGCCACACAGAAGGTTGCTTGGCGGGGCGGTTGCGTTTAGAATCAGGGAGGATACGGGAGATTTTAAAAGACATGTCGCATGCACGAAGTTTAAGGTTGTCGGTCTTGCTTGTGTGTGGCGCCGTTGTCGTCTTTGCGCTGCTGTTGAACGGAGCATCGGAAGGCGCCGGTCAGGTCGCCCGACCGAAACAATCCGCCCCGTCGATGGAGCAACTCTACCGGGCCGCAAGGAAGGCCCGCGACTCCGGCGACATGCAGGCGCGGGAGCGGGCGGCGGCGGCGATTATCGCTCGCGGGGACGAGGCGGTGGCGTTCCTTGTCCGCCGGCTCGAACTACAGGCGGAAAACATCCGGGACGCCGGCGAGATTGAAACCAGCGGCATCCTTGTAACGATCAATCTGCTGGGCCGGATGAACGGCTATCCGGCGGCGCGGGCGGCGTTAAAAAAGGTCCAGGCCCATCCGGTCGCCGAGATCGGGCGGTGGGCAAGGTACGCCCTTTCCCGCACGCCCCAGGCCCGTCCGTCCCGCCACAGGACGCCGAAAACAAAAACCGCAGTCCGCCCCGTCTCCACCCGGCCGGTAACGGTCCGCATCGAAGGCGACCGAATTTACTTTGGCGAGGACTGGTTCCGCCGTCCGAAGGTTGAGCGCCCGCGCCGGCCGGAGAAGATAACGACCGCCTTTGTCATACCAATCCATGGTCCGATAGGAACCGCCACCAGCGACGGCGTCAAGCGCAAGGTTATCAGATGCAAGGCCGCCGGCGCCCAGATTATTATCTTCGACATGAACACTCCCGGCGGGCGCGGCGACGCCATGGAAGAGATCGTCCGCCAGATAATCGACGAACTGTACGACGTTACCACGGTGGCATACGTCAACCGCAGGGCCTACAGCGCCGGTGCGATCATCTCGCTGGCCTGTAATGAGATTGTGATGGCCCCGGGCGCGATCATCGGCGACGCCATGCCGATCATGATCGGGCCGCAGGGTCAGCTCGTTCCTATTCCCAAGGCGGAGCGCGCAAAGGTGGAATCGGCCATTCTGGCCGAAGTCCGTCTCCTGGCTCAAAGGAGGGGCCACAATGAGACCCTCTGCCAGTCCATGGTAACGTTGAGCATCGAAGTCTGGCTTATCCGCAACACCGAGACGCGCGAACTGAAAGTAGTCGATGCGAAGAAATGGCGCGGCAAGGTTACGGGCGGACCGGAAGGAGAATCGTCCGAAGTCGCCGCGCCGAATGACTTGCCCTGGGAATATCTCCGAACGATCGTAGGGGCCGATAAGTTGGCGACGTTGACGACGGACGAAGTCGTCGAGGCCGGCTTGGCGGTGCATATTTTTGACGACATGGACGCCCTCAGGAAGCACTATGACATCATCGGCGAACCGGTCGTTCTGGAGGATAACTGGGCCGAAAGCCTCGTCGGGTTCCTGACCTCGCCGGCAGTGATGGGCATCCTTCTGTTCGTGGGCATTCTGTGCGCGTATGCCGAGATCCAGTCGCCGGGCTTCGGTATTCCCGGCGGGATCGCGATCGCGTGTTTCGCTATCGTCTTCGGCAGCCGGTACCTGACGGGCCTGGCGCAGTGGTGGGAGATCGCCCTGTTCTTCATGGGCGTGGTGCTGCTGCTGCTGGAGATATTCGTAACACCGGGCTTCGGCGTCCTGGGCCTGGGGGGAATCCTCTGCTGCATCGTGGCGCTGCTGTCGATGCTGGTTCCCAACGCCCCGATGGAACTGCCCTGGCCGAAGACCGACGGTGCCTGGGAGATGTTCTCGACCGGGGCAATGTGGCTTATAGTGGCGTTCGTGGCGGCGACGGCGGCTTCGGCAGTCCTTGCGCGGTATCTGCCGAAGGTACCGATAGCCGGGCGGCTTGTCCTGGCCGCACCGCAGGCGCCCGAATCACCGCCGGCTTCCGAAGACGCACCGATACTCGGTGTAAAGGTCGGGCAGGTCGGAAAAGTAACCCAGACCTGCCGACCGGTCGGAAAGGTCCTGATCGGCGAAAGGTTCGTCGATGCCATCGCCGACGGGGCCTTCATTGAAGAAGGGGCCGAAGTAGTGGTCCTCCGCAACGAAGGAAACCGGGTTGTAGTGGAAGCGAAGGCCTGAAAGCGGGAGAAAAAATGACCGGTACAATTCTACTGATTATCGCGCTGTTTGTCGGGGCGCTGTTGCTGTTCGCTGCGGAGGTCTGCACGCCGACGTTCGGCGTTCTGGCGGCGACGGCGCTGGGTTGCCTGGTGGGGATGGTCTATCTGAGTTTCACAATCAACCCGACATTCGGCGTCGTGATGATAGTGGTGCTGGTATTCCTTTTACCGGTGTATTTGTGGGCGATGATCAAATATCTGCCGCAGACGCCTGTCGGGCGAATACTGCAACTCCGGGCCGAGCCGAAGGACCCCGGCGAGGGCACCCCCAACGCCGATATACTCGAATCGCTCGTGGGCATGACCGTCGTAGCCGAGACGCCGCTGCGCCCCAGCGGCGCAATTCGCGCAGGCAACAGGCGGATCATCGCCACCGCCGAAGCGGGCTTTATCGATAAAGGCGCGAAGGTAAAGATAATCAAGGCCGGCGGAACGGACGTCATCGTGCGGGAAGTCGAGCAAAAGCAGGAACAGACTTGACGCGACAGGTGGGGTGGCACGGTCAAGCCGAACGAAGTGAGGCTTGGCCGTGATGAGCACCGAACACGGCCAAGTCTTCGACTTGACCGTGCCACCCCGTCGTTCGGCGCTGTGGCATTGCCTTCTTGCATAGCGGCGCCGGCGGGTGTATAAGACAAAAACAGTTTGATCGAACCGTTTCAGCGGATTTTTTACAGTCATTACGAAAGGGGCAAAAAATGTTGGCTGAAGTAAATACGGCTTTCTGGGTAGTGATTTCGATAGTGGCGCTTATTGTGCTGGTGTTGCTGCTTGTCGTCGCCAATTTCTTCGCGCTGTGGGTTCAGGCGCTGTTCGCCAAGGCGAAGGTCAGTTTCGGCGACTTAATCGGCATGAAACTGCGGAAGGTCGATCCGCGTGTGATCGTCTTGAGCAAGATACGCGCGGTTCAGGCGGGTCTTGACGTAACCACGCGCGAGATGGAGAGCCATTATCTCTCCGGCGGGCGGGTGCCGAACGTCATCACCGCCCTGATCGCCGCAAACCGCGCGAACATCGTCCTGACGTTCAAGACGGCTACGGCCATCGACCTGGCAGGTCGCGACATACTCGAAGCCGTTCAGACCTCCGTCAATCCGAAGGTCATCGACTGCCCCAACCTCGCCAGCGGGAAGTCCTCCATCGACGCGGTCGCCAGGGACGGTATCCAGGTCAAGGCCAAGGCCCGCGTAACGGTCCGGGCCAACATCGACCGTCTCGTCGGCGGTGCGACCGAGGAGACCATCATCGCGCGAGTCGGCGAGGGCATCGTTACCACCATCGGCTCGTCCGATTCCTACAAGTCCGTTCTGGAAAACCCCGACAAAATCTCCAAGCAGGTGCTGGACAAGGGTCTGGACGCCGGAACCGCCTTCGAGATCCTCTCGATCGACATAGCGGACGTTGACGTAGGCGAAAATATCGGAGCGAAGTTACAGGCCGACCAGGCCGAGGCCGACAAGCGCCGCTTCCAGGCCGAGGCCGAAAAACGCCGGGCGATGGCGATGGCGCGCGAGCAGGAAATGCAGGCGCTGGTCCGCGAGAACCGCGCCAAGGTCGTCCTCGCCGAAGCCGAAGTCCCCAAGGCGATGGCCGAGGCGTTCCGCGCCGGCCACCTGGGCATCATGGACTACTACCGCATGAAGAACATCCAGGCCGACACGCACATGCGAGACAGCATCGGCGGAAGCCCCTCGGCCGGTAAAGACCGTCCGAAGACGTAACGGACATTCGGATAAAATATGAATGACGCATGGTTCAACCTGCTGGCCGACGGCGACGGCTGGGGCAGCATAATCTTTGTCATCGTGATTATCGCGCTCTCCCTGATCAGTCACGTAGCCAAGAAGATTAAAGAGAAGGCCGAGGTCGAGCAGGCGGAGCGCAAGGTGCAGGAGGCAAAGCAGCGCCACGACCGCCAGGCCCGCGCTGGGGGACAGCCCGGTTCGACCGATTCGGTTAAGTCCGGTCGCGCAAAGCCCATTCCGGCCGAGCGTTCGCAGGTCGGTCCGGCCCCGCAAGGCCGACCCGGGCCGGCAACGCCTGCCGAGAAGGCCGTTGCCTTTCTTCGTCGGGCGCTGACAGAACAACCCGGGGGGGCGCCGCATCCGCCGCCTGTGCCTAAGGTTCAGCGGCAGGCATCCGCGCCTCGGCAGCGCCCGCCCGCCCCGCCGGCACGCCGGGTTGCACAGGCCCAAACCAAACTGGGCGAGGGCGTCCTCGGCGAGGTCCGCCTGGCCGAAAAGCATCTTTCTGCCGAAGAGGCACAGCGCAGCCGGCGGATCGGACAGGTCAAGCACCTTCAACCCGGCATCGTTACAACCGCCGCCGGACCGGCAGGGTCTGTCGGAGAACCACGGCAGCGGATAATGGTGGACCTCAGCACACAAAGGACGGCAATGCACGGGATCATCTTCTCGGAGATCCTCGGGCCGCCGAAGTCGCTGCGGACCGGTCCGGAATCCTGGGACCTGTAAGGAGATGCAACAGTGCTGGAAATCAAAAATATCCTCTACGCAACGGATTTTTCGGACATGTCGGCCCGTGCGCTGGGTTATGCGGTGTTTCTCGCCGAACAGTGCGGGGCGGAGTTGCACTGCGTCCACGTAGTCGATGAGGGCTACCGCTACTGGGTGGGCTTCGACATGGCCGCCGTGCCGCCGCCGCCGCCCGTCAAGGACCTTACCGACGTTGCGACCAGGCAGATGGATGAGTTTCTGGAAGACAGGGTTCATTCGACCGTCTCGCTCGTCAAGCAGGTTCTTCACGGCAGACCGTTTGTGGAAATCATCCGTTACGCCCGTGATTCGCACATGGACCTTATCGTGATGGGCACACACGGACGGACGGGACTGATTCACATGCTGATGGGATCGGTGGCCGAGAAGGTCGTCCGCGAAAGCCCCTGCCCGGTCCTGACCGTCCGACCGCCCGAACAGGAGCAGGAAGAAGAGTAACCGTGTAGATTCCTTTATAACACAGGGAATGCTTTCCGTGGACGGTTCCACGCTACGTCGCCCATTTGCTATAAAAAGCGGGGTGTTAAACGAAGCCTTTCGATCCATCTGCTCGAATCGGATGCGCGGCCAACCCCGTGCGATATTCATCTTGCCTTAATGGGGTACATTGCTTAGGGTATTCCTTCGCGCCCGCGAGGGTGTGATCGCGGGCGCCGGCGAAGAATCAGGAACAGTGGAGATATAACGTGGCAGATTACAGGGATCTTGACCGTAAGGTAATCCAACTGGGCAAACAGATAGTCCGGATGTGCACCGACGCCGGAAGCGGGCACCCGTCCAGCGCGCTGTCGCTGGTTCACATAGTATCGGCCCTGATGTACCGCGTTATGCGGTATGACCCGAAGGACCCGTGGAACAACGCGTCCGACCGGCTGGTTCTGTCGGAAGGGCACGCCGTTCCGGTCATATATGCCGCCTATTGCGATCTCGGCGGTGTGGTCGGTTCGCCCGAAGCGCCTTCGGAACTGCGTTTCGATGACGCGATGACTCTCCGGGCGGCCGATTCGGTACTGGACGGGCATCCCAATCCCGCCATCGGCTTCCCGTTCTTCGATTCGGCTACCGGCTCGCTGGGCCAGGGCCTGTCGATTGCGGCGGGACTGGCGGCGGCAGCAAGGCTCGATGGGCTTGACAGGAAATTCTACTGCATCTGCGGCGACGGCGAGGCGCGAGAAGGACAGGTCGCCGAAGCGGCAGATTTCATCGTCGATCATAAACTCACCGGCGTCGTGGCCATCTTCAACTGCAACGGCCAGGCGCAGAACGCCTACGTCTCGCCCCAGCAGTCGCCCGACGCCATCGCGGCAAAACTGCTGGCGTATGGCTGGGACGTCCGGACCATCGACGGACATAACTGGGAAGAGATATTCGGCGCACTGACCGCTGAAATCGGGGAAAAACCGCTTGCGATCATTGCACGGACGGTCAAGGGCTGGGGCGTTTCGGCCCTTCAGGATGAGAACAGCCACGGCAAGCCGCTCGGCGCTGAGATGGTCGAGGCCGCCGTAGCCGAACTTGACGCAAAGGCCGGCGAATTAGGCGAAGCCGAAGCGGGGGCCTCGGACGTTCGCGTCGCGCAACTTTCGGCGCCCCAGCCGGCGATGCGCCCGGCAAGGGGAGGATTCACCGCCGGTGCGCTGGCCGACGCACTCAAGACCGTCGGGCTGGAAAAGGCCTTCGAAGATAAGATACTCTCCACCCGCCGGGCGTACGGGGCGGCCTTGAACGCACTCGGCGCCGACGAGCGGATCGTCGCGATGGACGGAGACGTGCGAAATTCCACCTTCGCCATCTTCTTTGCCGACAACCACCCGCAGCGGTACTTCGAGGCACGCATCGCCGAGCAGAACATGGTTTCAGCGGCGGTCGGCCTGGCGGCTGCGGGTAAGGTGCCGTTCGTATCGAGTTTCGCCAAGTTCCTCGTTCGGGCGTTCGATCAGGTCGAGATGGCCGCCGTCGGAAGCGCCAATATCAAACTCTGCGGTTCGCACGCCGGCGTCTCGCTGGCCGCCGACGGGCCTAGCCAGATGGGCCTGACAGACATGGCGTTCTTCCGGAGCCTTATGCGAAGCCGGCGCGCCGACGGCGCACCGGCCTGCCGGATAATGCTGCCGTCGGACGCCGTCAGCGCGTTCAAACTGACCGAACTTATGGCCAATATCGACGGGATGTGCTACATGCGGACGCACCGCCCGGACGTGCCGTTTGTCTATGACGAAAATGAGACCTTCCGGATGGGCGGCTTCAAGCACATCGTGGACGGCGAAGACCTGGTTATCGTTACCAGCGGATACATGGTCCACGTCGCACGACGGGCGATTGAGGCGCTGGAAGAGCAGGCGGGTCTGTCGGCCGGGCTTATCGACGTCTATTCCCTGCCGGTCGAAACCGACGAAATCCTCCGTATCGGCGACGACTGCCGCGGGCAGATACTGGTCCTGGAAGATAATTATGTCGGCGGCATCGCCGATGAGATTACCGCCGCGGCTGCGTGCAGCGACCTTGGCGTGATGGTCGATAGCCTCGTTCTGCGGAGCATACCCAAGTCCGCACGCACACCGGACGAGACGCTCGCCCTTGTCCACCTGGGCGTGCCCGACATCGTCAGCGCCGCCCAGAAAATGTTCGACCAGAGCGAATAATGTGGCACGGGCAAGACGCCCGTGCTACGGCGACCGGTCCGTCATTCGGCCGGTTCGATTGTGAATTTCCGGGTCTTCTTCCAGCCTGAATGGACGAAACTGATCCTGCCGTCTTTGTCCGCCTTCTGTCCGGCGATCACCTTGCCGGCGCTTTTTACCAGATACTGCCTGCCGGGCTTCAGGTTCTCGGCGGTGAAGGTTACCTTGTTCCCGTCTTTGCTGCCGGCAGTGAAACTCAGGGGCGACGGACTCACATCGCTGATTATTACCGCATCCTTTTCCGGAACGGCGCAGAGCGGATAAGTGGTAACGCGGCAACTGACGCCGAATCCGAAGGCCTCCATCGTGAACCTGCTTGCAGCCGGGAGATATTCGGGCCTGGTCACGTCGAATTTCCCGGTGCTCCACGTCTGTTTCGTCGAAAACATCCTCCCGTCGGTGAACTCGACGGCCATCTTCCCCTTGCCCGTCCGCACGCTAAACGTCCCGGGCCTGTTGTTCCTGACGATTGTCAGACCGGCGGAGCGAATGTAGGGAAATATATTCTTATCAAAGACAAGCCCCTCACCACCAACAGATACATATATGGCCCCCTTATTTTTGTAAAAGGTTACATTCCTGCAACTGCCGGTGATTTCTGAATCTTTCCTTTTGGGGCTATTGTCGCTGAACGTGTTGTTGTAAATGTAGGAATCCTCCAGGGCGTTGACGCGCATTGCGTGTGTGCCGTTGTGGTGCAGGCGGTTACAGGACCAGTTGAA
>DAOVFI010000427.1 GCA_030673005.1 Planctomycetales bacterium | reverse complement strand
TGTCGCCGTAACTTGTGTGGAGGTATCGGCTGATGATGTCGCGCAGGGCGGACTCGTCGAACTGCTCGGTGGTGGCGGCGCGAAACATCGCCCCTGCCTTGGGATCGTAAAGCGTCCGATACAGCTTTCTGCCCTCCGGCGGCAGCCGGCCGATTATATCGTTGACCCTGGTTGCCAGCGAGATGAACCGGCGCGGGTCGTCGGTGGTTACGAAACACTGTTTGGGCCGGTCCAGCAGGCCCTGGAGAACCTCGATCGCGCCGGCGTAATCCTTACCGGCGACCAGGGTCTCGGCATGGCGGACGTAGCCGACCGACTCCTCATCGATGTTGATCAGGATAACAGGTCGGTACTTGCCTCGTTTCGCCCGCCCCTGCGCCGCCGCCGACAAGGACAACCCCATTACGGCGACGACCAGTGAAAAGATGTTGAAGCCCTTGCGGTTCATTTTTGAGTATTTCTCGTAGAAACAGCGGGGAAATAGGCCGATACGCCCGCGGCATTGGCGGCGATGAGTTTGCCGTCGGCGCAGACGAGGTTTCCCAGAATCGTGCCGGGTTGCTTCACCGGCAGGCGGGTAATGGAAAAATCCTTCAGCGATACGCGAATAATCTCCCCTTTTCCCGACGCCAGGATGGCATCGGTCGTAACCGCAGGCCGGCCGTGGATATCGGTAATGTTCTTGCCGACCCAGACATCCTTGCCGGTCTTTTCGTCGATGACACGAAGTCCCTTCCCGGACAGCAGCAGTCTTGAACCATTTATGGCGGTGAGGTTCCGCCGGCCTCGCCGGTCGGCGCTCCATTCCAATCGTCCCGTATCTGTTCGCAGGGCCAGGAGTTTGTCGCTGTCGGCGGGTAGGCATATCGCCCTGCCGCCGGTTACTATGATTGGATTGGGCGGAGCGAACAGACCCGACTTGGTAACGTACTGGTATGCCCATATTGCCCTGCCCGTATCAGCATCAAATGCCGTAGCGACTCCGGCGTTTGTAACGACGAAGACTTTTCCGCCCGATACCGCCGGCAGACCGGCCCGGTCCCGCAAGGGGTCCCGACGCCTGACGACCCGGGAGGTCTGCACAGGCATCTGCGCGATTGGCGTCTCCCACACCAGCCGACCGTTTTCGGCGTTCAGGCATATAAGGTGATGGGATTGTGTGTACTCGACAATGACATACAATCGGCCTGCGACATAAGTCGGCGCGGTCAGGAATTTCGCTCTGCGAATCAGGTTGCTGTTACCTTTGCCCTTGCCCACCTGCCAGAGCATCCGGCCCTGATTGCCAATCGAAAACGCCGTGAGAACGGAGGTATCCGCGGACTGCCGGCCCGCTGCTCTTCTCCAACACTGCGGGAACCCACCGAGCGCGAAAACCTTCCTCCCGCCGGCTGTTACCGTCCATAAACCGCGGTCTTCCATTCTCATGCTGGAGGGACTACCGTAGTACACCCTCCTGCCTCCGAAGGAATTCTTGTGGAACAAAGGAAAATCAATCGTCTCCCAGAGTGTCTCGCCCGTCGGAAGATCGATCGCTACGACACTCCCGGCAGCGCGGTACAGCACCGTCTTACCAACGACAATCGGATGAATCACAGCCGGGAGCACCATATCCGGACCTCGTTTCTTGTTGGCGTATCCGCTGACAAAGATTACCCGTCCCTCGCGCAGTAACACTTTTGCCGGCGCCATCGAGGCGCGACGAGCTCGGTTGGGGAAAAAACTCGCTATGGTTTCGATGTTGGGATTGTTCACGATGTCGCCTGCATGCGTACTCCATCGCGGGCTAAGCACCGGCCTGGCCGGACTCATCACAGCCACCGAGTCAAGCGCACCTGCCAGCGAGGGCCAGCCTTTGGCGCGGATAGAATCGGCGAACGGCGGGGGCTTGGAGAGAATCCGACGCGCAAAGGCGGCAACGTTCTGCTCCCGCCCGCCGATGGTCACGCGGGCCTGCGGATAACGCTTAGCCAGCGAATTCATCGCTTCAGCCGATCGGACGGACTCGCCGGCAAAGTGATGCGCGATGGCAATCCTCGCCAGCAGCACCGGTCTGTCTTCGTTGCTACAGATGGAAGCGGTTCTGCCCCAGCAATAAGCGGCGTTGAAAAACTCGCCCCGGTCGAACAGGATCGCGCCTAGCAGATTCAGCGCGTCGTCGCCGTAACTTGTATGAAGGTAACGGCTGATGATATCGCGCAGAGCGGACTCGTCGAACCGCTCTGCGGCGGTGCGAAACATCCGACCGGCCTTGATATCATAAAGGTGCCGATACAGTTTCATCCCCTCCGGCGGCAATCGGTCTATTACCTCGTTGGCCTTGACCGACAGGGTAACGAACAGATGCGGATCCTCGGTGGGCACGAAGCACTGTCCAGGCCGATCCAGAAGGCTCTGGAGGATGTCAATCGCGCCGGCGTAATCCTTCTGCTCGACCAACCTTTTGGCTTGTCGGATGTATCCGTCCATCTC
>DAOVFI010000019.1 GCA_030673005.1 Planctomycetales bacterium | reverse complement strand
AGCAAAACCTTGTCGTCCAGGATAAGATAATCATCAACCGAGATGTCGCTGATCCGCTCTATCATCGCCTTGACAATCCTGCCGCGAACACGCCCGGGAGGACTCGAACCTCCAACCTGCGGTTTAGAAGACCGCTGCTCTATCCGGTTGAGCTACGGGCGTAATGTCGTGCCAGCCAACTCTATCCCTCATCGCCGCACCGGTCAAGGGCGTTCATCGTTCGGAGACGCAGACGGGTGCATCCTATTTCAGTAGGTAGAAGAAAAAGATAGAGCCCTTTGTTCTTTTTGAACAGCGCCAAAGGGTTTGAACGATCCCGCATTGCCGGTTACCGCGAGCACTTACCCACAATATGAGTCATAATGCGATCCGAAACAGATTCGAGCGGCCAACAGCAACCCTGCATTCTCCGAATGTGGCCACTGGCACATACGTCCACCTCAGCTTTACCAACGACTCTGTTCCTGGTCACGCCGCCAGGCGATTCCAAACCAGCCAGTAATAGATCAAATCGGATATGAGCCGCTGAAATTTCGCAAAGTCCACAGGTTTGACCACGTAGCTGTTTGCCTGGTAATCGTAGGCAGCAGCGGTGTCCTTTTCGGCATCAGAAGAGGTAAGGACAACAATGGGAATCCGTCGTAATTCCTGGTCATGAGACGTCTTTATCTCCTTGAGGACTTCCATGCCGTCCACCTTCGGCAACCGCAGGTCCAGCAGGATCAAATGTGGACGAGGGCTTTTGTCGGGCTCGGCATAGTCACCCCGCTGAAACAGGTAGTCGATCGCCTCCTGTCCATCGGAAACGTGGTGGACTGCATTCACCACCTGCTGATCATCGAGTGCGAATCCCACCAGTTCGGCATGATTGGGGTTGTCCTCAACCAGCAATACGTGCAAAGGTTTGCTGTCCATTTTCGTACTCCTTCTCACTGACAATATTGTCTTTTCTCGGCAGCGTAAAACAGAAGGTGCTGCCTTTGCCCAGGCCCTCCGACTCGACCCAAATACGCCCGCCGTGCGTCTCGACGATACGCTTGGCGATGGACAGTCCAATACCGGTTCCACCATTTGCCTGGTCCAATTGGTTAAACAGGCCGAAGATTCGGTCCTTGTGACGGACGTCAACACCCATACCGTTGTCCCGCACGTAACAGACCGTTTCGTCCTCATCGCGTCTGCTGCCGACTTCCACGCGCGGCTCGGGCTGATCTCCCGTAAACTTGACCGCGTTGCCCAGCAAATTCGTCAGCAACTCAACCAGCCGGGTAGGTTCACCCCAAACAACAGGGAGGCCTGGGTTGATATCGACGTGCACTCCCCGTTCGGTTATGTCCCCGTTGAGCAATTCCACAGCCTCGCCGGCGACCCTCGCCAGAGGTATAGCCCTACAGTCGTCTCCGACACGACCGATTCGGGACAGATTCAGCAAATCATCGAGCAAGCGATGCATCTTCCGGGCCGCATGGTCGATGTGATCGATGTCCGATTTCATTCGCTCGGCATCGCCCTTTTCCGCGTTCCGCGTCAGCATTCCCAGAAACCCCGTAATGGTAATCAAGGGGGCTTTCAGGTCGTGCGAGGCAGTGTACGCAAAACTTTCCAGTTCCTCATTCGAGCGAGCCAGTTTCACCAGGGCCTCTCTTCGCTCTTCCTCCACTCGTTTACGTTCGGTGATGTCGCGCACTATTGCTTGAAGGACACCCCTCCTGTCGAATTCTATGCGGTTCAATATCATCTCTGCCGGAAACTCGCTGCCGTCCGTCCGGCAATGCGTCCACTCAAAACGATTTACCCCTTCTGTCATTGCTGTGGCGATTTTCTCATCGGCGGCGATGCGGGAATCTTCGCCGTCGGGCTGGAACGGCGGGGACAATTCGCTCGGGTGCTTGGCAAGAAACTGCTTCCGGTTGTCGCAGCCAAAAATTCGCAACGTCGCATCGTTGCAGTCGAAAAATAAGCCCTTTTCGTCAAGCAGCATTACAGCGTCATCGGTCGCCTCATACAATGTGAGTAACCTGAGCTCTGATTTTTCCAATGCCTCCTCCGCCTGCTTACGCTCGGACAACTCTTTCTGTAATTGCAGTTGTGTCTGACCGAGCCTGCGATTCTTCAGTTTCATTGCGAACGCCGTCACCGTCGCCATCGCCGCTAGTGCCATGGCAATGATGACCAGCCAATACCAGTACTTCCTGATAACGTCACCGAAAGTTACCTTCCCAAAGTCCTTGTAGGGATCGACGTGGAGTTCCTTGAGGCATTCGTGCACCGACTGATAGTTGAGTGGGACGCTCCACCCGGAGTATCTGGCGGCCTTGGCGACCGGACTATTATCCGGCATATTCATCAAGGCGACGGCCACCTCCTTGGCCAGTTGCGCCGAGGTGTGTTTGAGTTTGGCGAAGGCCCACTCCGGATATGGGCGCGTGGAGTGAAGAAAAGGCATGTGCTCATTCGAGTTATTGTGGTCGTGTATCACATGGAAGTCACGGAGATGTATCTTTCCATCCATCTCCATCCTCTCCAGCGTCTCGGTGCGGACGGTTCCGGCGTCCACCCGACCATCCCTGACGGCATAGACGACCGCGTCGTGTGTCCCGCCGAAGAGCAGTTCCTTGAAGTCGCCGTGCGGGTCGATGCCCTTTTCCTTCAGTTCCCGCCAGGCCGCCAACCAGCCTCCGAAGGACTTCTCCGCCACGGCCATGAAGGTCTTGCCCTTCAGATCGGACAGTTGCTTGATGTCGTCTCGTCCGGCCCGGCAGAAGACCACTCCGCCATAGACCGTACAAGGATGGCCTGTTCTGATATTATTCAGCGTTACAAGCCGACTGACGCCATAAACGGCTTCTGCCTCCACGTACAAAGCGGGATTGCACAGTAAGAAATCCACCTCGCGCTGCTTGACTGTCGGGATAACCTTGTCATAGCCAAGCGGGACAATCTTGAAAGAATAGCCGGGCAGATTTGTCGAGAGATACTCGGCCGTGGGGGTCCACTTTTCCTTGCACCTTTCGGGGCCCCGCTTTGCCAAAACGCCGATGCGGACGACCTTCCGGGTATCCTGGGCGTCCTCTGCAAAAGCCGGGCTTGCCTGCGCGCACACAAGCATCAGGCAGATCAAGCCAATAATTGCGAACGCGAGCCGGTGCACCGCTGCCTTGGTGTATCCGTGAGACTCAGGCAGACCGAAGATACCCCCCGCGAGTTGCGGGCCGTTGTCAGTAACCGGTACGCGGCGTTGCTGGTGGGATGCTTTACCTTCGGCCGAGAAGATTCCTGGAGGCTGCATATTCTCTTCTTCATTTCGGCCCCAAATCCCCGAGTCCTATTTGTTTCGTTTCGACATACTGGTGGTTCGACTTGATTACTAAAAGTGGCAGAGAACCGGGCTGGACGGAATTGCAGGGAGACCCGAATCCAGGAAGGATTCAAATTCCCACAAGTCGGACGAAACGGGATATTCCGAAATATCGCACATCCTTGCCTGATTCTCCTGAACTGCATAATCGCCATAAGTCCACCCAGCCACTTCTTTTATGGAAAAAGTCCACATTACAATCAAGACGGGTTATTGATGTGTCGATAGCGGTGGAAGAGGAAGAGGGTTGGGGATTAAACGGAGGAAGAAACCGTGCAACCCGTAAGAATCCTCTTGGTCGAAGACGACCCCGCACATCAGAATCTTCTCAAGCAAGCCCTCGTGACAAATCGGCCTTTCGTGGATGTATGCGTCGTTTCCACGGGGGATGAGTTTAGAAAGGCTATTCAGCGGCAACGATTTGACTGTGCGCTTGTCGATTACAAACTTCCGGACATCAACGGGGACGAACTGCTCCGGGCCGTTGAGAATGACCTGCACGGCTGTCCGGCGCTGGTGATCTCCAGCAGCGAAACCCAGCAGGTGGCGGTTTCGAGCATCCGGAGCGGGTCGCTGGACTTCATCCCCAAGACGGAGGCTCTGGAAGGCGACATGCTCTGGCAGCGTATCCAGGTAGCGATCCGCAAGACAGGAAAAAAGCGGGCTGAGCAGCGGAAGATTGAGCGCCGACAGGGTCAGTTAGCCCGACTGGCCGAGACAGACCAGTTGACAGGGCTGTATAATCGCCGCTACCTCGACCGCCAGCTCCAAGACGGAACCTATCAGCGCGACCGCCGCCGGAAAATGTCCTGCATCATGCTGGACATCGACCACTTCAAGGAGATCAACGACATTTACGGCCACGCGGTCGGCGATACCCTGCTGAAGGATATCGCCGAAACGGTACGCACGAGCCTGTCCGGAGGAGATGCGGCGCTGCGATGGGGTGGGGACGAGTTCCTTATCCTGCACAGCTCGACCGGCCTGTGTGAAGCATGGGTCTGGTCCAGAGGGCTCAAGAACCACATCGAGCACAGGAGCTTCCGTGCAGGCCGGAAGGATATCGACGTAACCGTCAGTGTGGGTATTATCAATTTCCCAACGACGAAGATGGGCCAAGAGATGATCGACCTTACCGACCAGGCGATGTACCTTGCGAAGCGACAAGGACGCAATCGCATCTGTACCTGGCCCATGGTGGCTGTCGAGCAAGCAATGGTGAAGATTCAACGGGACGGTCCGGACGATCCGGCCCGCCGCAGGATCGAGTTCCTCGCCTCCTGCGACGGCATCTTTGGTCCGACACAAAAGCAGCAACTGTGGGACCATTGCAAGACAGTAGGCGCCGTAGTGAACAAACTCGGGCAAGTCATGGACATACCCAAGAAGAATCTGGAGACCTTCCAACTTGCCGGGTTATTCCACGATCTGGGCAAGAGCGTGATTCCCGAAGATCTGCTGGCCCAGCAGGCCCCCTTAACAAAGCAGCAGTGGCCCGTGATAAACAGCCATTCTGACTTCGGCGCCGACATGGCTCTACAGCTGGGAACCGTCAGAGAGGTGGCGGCCTGTATTCGCGACCACCATCGGCCCTACTCTCAGGCCTACGCTACGGATTCCTTTGTGCGCCTGGGCGCCAGGATAATTTGTGCGGCCGATGCGCTGACAGCCATGACGGAGGAACGGCCCTACAGGCCGGCCCGCTCGCATGAGGAGGCTCTTGCGGAACTGACACGGGGATCCGGGGCGCAGTTCGATCCGCAGGTGGTTGCTGCCGCCCATACTATCGAGCCGCTTCGCTCGGTCAAGGTCAAAGCGGCGTGAGAGGCGGTGCTGACCAAAGCGGCAGAGGCTGTTATCTGAAGGAAGATAGACGTTGGGGGCGCTGGAGTGAGCCGGGGGAGTCTCACCCCGGAGCCTGGAGGCAACGGAGGAGCAGGAGGTAATATCATGACCAAAGGCAAGGCGTTTCAGAACCGCCGTTATGAAACACGAAATCACTACGCGAGTGTTCCGGTTTCCTGGAGACACAGCAGGTCGGATCAATGGCGAGACGCCCGGTTGGTTGACGCTTCGGGATCCGGAGTCGCAATCGTGATCCAGGGCGCACCGCCCAAGGCCGGCGAAGAGATTGAGATGGTCTGCAGGAATCCCAGAGAGCGGACGATCTGTCATGTGGTGCGCACACAACTTATCGAAGACGGACAGATTAAGGTGGCCTGCCGATTACTTGCGCCTGATGCCTGTCAGGCATGGTTGCGGCCTTCTCACGAGACCGAAAGATCCCACCGCCGGCGACTGAGACTGGCGGTAATCAATCGCGCTGCTTGAATGAATCCCGTCCCGGCGACGGTTCCGGCAAGTATGCAAAGGGTTGGGGAAGCGTTCTTACCGTGGAAGGATCCCCTGGAGGGAAATCGTATGAGGAAATTAGGGTTTATCATTCTTTGCACCGCCTCATGGTTGGTCGGGTACAACTGCGGCCAGCAGCCAGACAGCCCAGACATCTTTGGCTGGATTTCCAGGCAAATCCGGCGTTTTGACACATCGGCCCACCATGATAGCAGCGATACATCTGAACCTTCCCGTTCAGAGACCCGCAGCCCGAATTCACCCAATGGTGCATCCTCCTTCACAACGCCAACCTTGCCGGAACAGAAAAAGATGCCACCCCGAGATGATTGGTGGAAAAAGGCACTCTCCGGCAATGCTCGGACAGAGGACCGGCCAAGGCGCTGGCCGACCCGTAGTATCAAGCATCGGGAATCCCATTCCCTAAGACCACATTCAGCCGGTTGTCGCGACAACCGGTAGAGCGGTTTGAGGCGGTTCAGGCGGTATTCAGCGGCATTGCCAATGTCCCTCCAAGTGCTTATGAACAAAGGAAATATCCTTTTAAATAAGGACTTATGAAAAACATCAGAAATGAATTAGAAGACCGCTGCTCTGTCCGGTTGAGCTACGGGCGTTTGTGTTTGTTTCCATTTGAGAATACGGCGTTTCTCTCGTGTTGTCAAACGGTTGCCCAATCGCGTGGAGCATCAGTACAAACGGAAAGGGGCGTTGCAATTATTCGCGGCCTTCGACACGCGGAGCAGCGAGGTCTATGGCCGATACTGCGATCGCAAGCGACAAAAGGAGTTCATTGCGTTTCTGGACATACCCGGATGCCGAGACCCCGGCGTCGGTCACGACGATTCATCTGGTGATGGACAACGGTCCGAAGGACGCCGGCGCCGGTGCGGTTGCGGTAGTCGGTGTTAGAGCAGGTGTTTTCTTCCCGGCTTTCAGGCGATCGAGGTATTGCTTTGCCGCCGGCAGATAAGGACTCTCCTGCGCGCTTTTGACGACTCCGAAATAGTATTCGGCGGTTTTCAGTTTCATCTTCGACCAGTCGGGCGTATCGGCCAGGCGGAGGGCGAGTCGCCCGAGTTCGTAATTTGCCGCAATGGCGGCGTCGTTGACTTCGCCGGCCGGTTGTGAAAGTTTTAATGCGAGGTCAAGTTTATTATCCCGAGCTGTTTTCGAGGGGTCCTGCGAGTGCGCCTTGTCGGCCAGGATCGCCTGTAAGCGGAAATTGTCGTCCAGTTCAGTATCACCGAAGCCTTCGGCCAGGTTCAGCAGTTCTTTACTGTCTGCGCCGATGAACGGCCAGAGCCTCATGTAATTCCTGAATGCTTCGGTGTTTTTGGCGCTGCCGTGGCGGACGTTGTTTATCTCCATAAGCCAGATGATTATATCGTTATCGGCGAGGACCTTGCGGTAGTATTCCCGTCCGGGAAGCGACTCGGTCGCCGCGAACACTTCGGACCATCCGGCGTGAAACTCGGTTTCCGGTTCTGCCAGGTGAGTCATCAGCAGCGACTGGGCGGTGCGCAGGTGATCGTATCCTTTCCGGAGACGACCGTCGCGGATTGCCTGAACTCCCTGTCGATGATGGGCGACATACGCCTGCGGGCAGAGACAGTAGCGTTCGGCCAGGTCGGCCCAGGCACCTTTCGATTCGGCTGTGGGACCGACATAGACGTACTTGACGGACCCGGCGGCCAAGGCCTGTTTGTCGATACGAACATCCTTTGCCGTTACCATGATCCACGTTACGGCTGGGGCGCGGGCGCTGTCGGGATACCGCTGGAGAAAATCGCTGCATTCGTCCATCAGGGCTTTTCGCCGGTGGTCCAGGTCCATCCTTGCCGAGACCCGCAGGGCGGTAAAGCGTTGCGAGACGAGTGTATCGCCGGGTTGTGAGGACGGGCGGCTGCCGGGTTGTGAGGCGGGACGGCTTTGAGGCTGGGCGGCAATTCGGGGAAGGTATCGACCCAGGTCGCCCGCATCCGGGGGCGAAAAAATCGCATCTCCAGGCCCGACGCGCCCGGCGATAAGGGCGTAATCGAGTTCGGCGGGACCGATTTTGTCGTAATACAACCAGACCGGTGCGGCCAGGAAGACCAGTAATACCGGCCAGATTACGCCCGGACGAAACCGCGTCAGTCTCGCCAGCACCAGCACTACAGCCCCGGCAAGGACCGCCGCTATCAGTGCCGAAACGAAAACCAGCAGCAGCGTAACTCTCTGGAGTGGCATGAGCGCCTGCTCGTCGCCGAAAGAAAAGAACTGGAGGTAAATCATCGCAGGACAAAGCCCCGCAAGAATCGCTGCAAACGGGAGCCTGCGTCTCAGTCCGGTGCGCCCGGCCAGGAGGCATCCTGTCGCCAGGAAACCCGACAGCAGCGGCGCGTGGGCGATCACCGCAACAACCAGAACGAATAACGCCGAAATCCTCAGGCGGTACAACACCGCCACTATGATCGGAACGAATACCACCGCCGCCACGAGCATCCCACCGACGACCATCAACCACGGCTGGGAGAAAATGCTCAGCGGATGCAGGAGCATTTCGCTCAGCGGCGCCGCAAGAGCGGCGCGGTAACTGTGCGGGCTGAAGTCTGTCCATCGTCCCGTTGAAAGGTAATACAGGAATGCGTTTGCCGCCGAATAACCGACCAGATTGGCAATGACAAAGAACGCCGAACGAAAAATCGGTGTCTGACGCAGAAGGGGAGCGGACTTCAGAAAAGATTCTTTGCCGGCGGCGACTTGCCGGCCCTTGCCGCGGCGACCATGAGCCACGGTCGATCTGCCCTGTATTGCGTTCACACGCATATTGTAAATGCGATTGGTGGATGATGCCTAACGAAATAATTGCAGTTCGGCGCTGTTCTTTCAACGTATAAGCAATCGGAAAATCCTGTCAGACGACTTGCAGGCATTACCGGAAGAAGGAAAAATACGAAAAAACAAAATTTTTTTTATCTCTATATCTTGTGCTTTCTGCCCCGGTTGATTCAAACTTGTTGTGTATATTAGGAATCAGTTAGGTACAGTTATTTTTTCCTGCTCGATATTTTTCTCTTGTCCCCTTCCCTATTAGTGGTGTAATTTCCCTGCTCGTACCGATTAATGGTGAAGAGGACCATGCAATGGCACTGTTTGTTGGCGAATTCAATCAGGCAATCGACGCCAAGCACAGACTTGCCATCCCATCGGCATTGCGTGAGCAGATTGATACTGACAGGGATGGGCGGGATTTTTATCTTATCCTCGGCCCCGACCGTCATCTGTGGTTGTATCCGGACCAGGAGTATCGTCGATTGCTTACGAGTCTTCAGCCCAGCCCTCTTCCCACGCGAAGGAACAAGAAGTTTGATCTTCTGTTTGCGTTGGCGAGGGTTCTCAAGCCCGACGCGCAGGGGCGTGTGGTGCTTCCGGAAAAATCCATGCAGCGGGCGATTATTTCCGACAGCATAACTTTGGTGGGCAAGGGCGACCACATCGAACTGTGGCCTACCGAGGATTGGGAGCGCTACGTTGAGCAAGCCCTGCCGAGTTACGGCGAAGACGTTCTGGACGCCGGCGACGGGATTTCACCCGCCGGTGAGACTGACAATTGAATACAGGTAAGAGTTCAGCCGTATGCTTCAAGAAAAGAGCAAGTCAGGCACACATAGTATTTATCACTCCGGCTGTTTGGAGTGATAAATACTATGCCTGCGCGAACGTCAGAGGCGACGGAGAAATGAAAAAACAATTCCAACAGACTCGTCAGGGCGACCCGGCTACGGCTCGCTTCGCCGAGACGAGAGCCTGGCGTAGCCCGATGAATTGATTTTTCATTTTGTGTGCCTGACTTGCTCTTTTCTTGAAGCATTCATTGCAATTTGGTGAATAGTTACGAATACAGGAAGCGCCGGCGCGGCGGAACATCGGCAGGGATGCCGGTTGATGCGACGGCGAAAGGAAGGGACTTTTCAGGGTGAGTAGTCGTTCTGAAAGTCTGAATTATGACCGCCGGGTGAAGCCCGGGAGAAGGAAAGGATTCCAATATGCTCGTTTCCCAGCGACAGGTAAGCGGCTCGTGCAAGGAACAGGGATGTTTTCGCACGGCCCTTACGGAACTTCAGCACCACAGTACTGCGCCATCGAAATGTGATGATGGACTTCGGCAGCGCCTGCTGGTTCTTGCGCAGCGGCTGGAGCGGGTTCAATCGCTGGGGAACGAGTATGCCCGGGTGAACTTTTCGGAGCACGCCGAGGCCGTTCTGGCCGAGGAAGTCCCGGCGGTTTAAGAGGCCGGCGTCATGGACGATGCCGGCCATCTTCCTGTAATGCTCGACGAGGTGCTGGAGTTACTGGCGCCGAGATGCGGGCAGACGATTATCGATTGTACTGTTGGACTTGGGGGTCATGCCGAGGCGATGCTGGACGCCGCCGGCGCCGACGCGACGCTGATAGGCATTGACCTGGACGAGTCAAACCTTTTGAAAACCAAAGAACGTTTGTCGCATTTGGCCGGTCGTGTCCGGCTGTTCCGGGCGAACTTCGCGGACATCTGCGACGTGATGGCCGAAGCGGGTGTCTCTTCGGTCGATGCCGTCCTGGCCGACCTTGGAATGTCGTCGAGCCAACTGGACGACCCCGACAGGGGCTTCAGTTTTCAGGCAGACGGTCCGCTGGACATGCGTTACGGGCGCGAGGGGCCTTCGGCGGCGGACCTGGTCAACACGCTGGGCGAGGCGGAACTGGCGGACCTGATTTATCGCTACGGGCAGGACCGCCACAGCCGGCGGATCGCACGTGCGATCGTCCGGGCGAGAGGCAGAGAACCGATTGAGCGGACAAGGCGGTTGGCGCAGATAGTGGCGGCGGCTATGCCGCACAAACCGACTCGGCGACGAAAGACGATCCACCCGGCTACGAGGACTTTCCAGGCCCTGCGGATTGCCGTCAACGGCGAGTTGGAAAGCCTCGAACGCCTGCTGGAGAAGTTGCCGGGCATTATGAGCGTCGGCGGGCGGGCGGCGGTAATCAGTTTTCACTCGCTGGAAGATCGCCTTGTCAAGCGCGCCTTCGCAGCAGCGGTCGAGAGCGGAACGCACCGGCTGTTGAACCGGAAACCGCGAACGGCCGGTTTGGATGAGGTTGGCGAAAACCCGCGAAGTCGCTCGGCGAAACTTCGCGCAATTGAACGGCTTGTTATGAGCACAGACGAACGGATTCGGTGATGGTCGAAAAGCATGGGATGGAGCCTGGTACTCCATCAATCATTGGTTGATGGATGTGGGTGGCACGGTCAAACGAAGTTTGGCCGTGGTTAGCGCTGTGTAGTGGCGAGCTTCACGGCCAAACTTCGTTTGACCGTGCCACCCATCGAATTGAGCGCTGATGGAGTCTTGAGATGACACGTGAAACACGCATCGCACTTCTGGTTGGGCTGGTATTCATTGTTCTTTTCGGCCTGGTTCTGGGTCAGCGGAGTATGAACCTTTCCGGTTCGGCCCGCGCGGATCAGTCAGCGGCGGCCTCTTCGACCGTCTCTTCGCGTCCGGCGCCCGAGGTGGTTACGGCGTGTCTGTCGGAAAGCACCGACAGAAACGACCGTCCGGCCCTTTCACGCGAGCGACGGTTTCCTCGTTTGCTGGCTTCGTCCGGTTCACCGGGTTTATCGGGCGGAAATGATGGTGAATCCGGCGTCTCAGCGCCGCCGGCCGGATCGGCTCCTCCGTCGCAGGTTCCGGGCCGTTCGACGCCTACCGGCGGGGCGGTCAAGCCTCAAGCGACTCCGCGTCAGCGAACTTATCGCGTCCAGGCCGGCGATACCCTGATTAAGATTGCGCGTAAGGTCTATGGTCGGGGACGTGAGAATCAGCACGTTCTGATATACCGCGCCAATCGCGCCAAGCTGCCCGACAAGGCCACGCTGTCGATAGGGCAGTTGCTGGTGATTCCGCCGCTGCCCGCCGCCGAGCCGCCTGCACGTCGGGCCGTCGAACCGTCCACGCCGCGGCATTACAGGGAGGTGAGCATCGATGCGCTGGCCGGTCATATCAGACGGGTCAGGACCGGAAGGACGTATGTCGTCCGGCAAGGCGACAACCTGACCAGCATCGCACGCAGGAGAATGGGCGACGGAAGCGCCTCGTCTGTGCGAAAACTGCTCAAAGTCAACAAGGATCGCATCAGCGACCCAGACATGCTGGCGATAGGTACAAGACTGAGAATACCAGGATAATAGTCGTAGGGTGTGCAGGTTCTGTTTCCTGCACACCGGATAGGTGGGTGGCGGTTTCGGTGCCTGCCTGCCGGTAGGCAGGTGCAGGGAAAAGAACCTGCACACCCTACCCTTAATTGAATGTCTAACAGGTACAGATAATGCGGTTTGCGTGGATAATCCTGGCGTTTGCGATAATCGGCGCTGCGATGGTGCATCTCCGTCTGGAGCAGGCGTCCGTCCGGGCGCAGACGTATCGCCTGGAGGTTCGCCGCAGCGAGGTGCGACGCGACCTGTGGGACCGCCAGATTTATCTTGGCCGATTAACACCGCCGTATCAGGAAGACCTGCGCGGACGTGAATTGGCGATCGAATTACTGGCGCCCGGCCAGACTCTCGACGGCGAACAGATAGTGAAGAGGGAATAGAGAAGAGGGAATAGGGACTTGGGACTAGGGATTAGTTACTGAGAAGTCCTGTTTACTAGTCCCAAGTCTCTGAAACCTGGTCCCTGTTTTTTAAGAATGGACAATCCTGAACCGGGAAAATGGCGATTTGGCTTTCTGTTCGCACTGTTGGCGGCGGCGCTGCTTGCTTTGGGCGGGCGGGTCGTATTTTTGCAGGTTCGTCGCGGCAAGGAATTGGCTGCGCTGGCGCGTCGCCAGCAGCGGAGCGTCGTGGTCCTGCCGGCCAGGCCCGGAAATATTTACGCTAAGACGCGGTCGGGCAGGGTCATGCTGGCGGGGTCCGGGCGAGTGCCGAGCGTCTATGCCGACCCGGTCCTGCTGGGGCGGGAGAATTTTCCAGACGCCGCCGAGAGAGTCGCCGCTGTGCTGGAGGGGATTACCGCCGGCGATCTGTACGACAGGTTGTACGGCCGGCGCGACAAGCGATTTGTGTACCTCGCGCGCGGCGTAAGCGAGCGACAGGCAGAGGAAATCAGAAGGCTGAAAATCCGCGCCGTGCAGATAACTTACGACTGGCGCAGGTACTATCCCAGAGGCCCGCTCGCAGGGCAGATATTGGGTTTTCGACAGATTGACGGCGTCGCCGGCGAGGGGGTTGAACTTCAGGCCGACCGCTGGCTTGGGGGCGTTGACGGCCGGAAGGTTCTCCGCCGCGATGCGGGCCGGCGCGGAACCTACGTCGAAGTCGTTGAAGACCGCCGGCCGCGGGACGGCATGCACGTCTGCCTGACGATGGACTTGTACATTCAGGGCTTCCTGGAGCAGGCCCTTCGGGACGTCTGCGATCGGTACGAGGCCGTCGCGGTCATGGGTGTCGTCATGGAGCCGAACAGCGGAGCGATCCTGGCGATGGCGTCGATGCCCGCCTTCGATCCGAACGGTTATCGCTCCGCTACGCCCGAGCAGCGCCGCAACCGCGCCATTACCGACCCATACGAACCCGGCAGCGTCTTTAAACCTTTTATAGCCGTCGGGGCGGTTCAGATGTCCGAGGTCGGCATCGACACGAACTTTTTCTGCCATCACGGTCGATACCACGCCCGTCGCGGCGGGACGATTCACGAATTCCCCGGCCTGAGTTTCGGGTTGATACCGCTGTCGGAGATCGTGATCCGCTCGAGCAATATCGGGATGGCCAAACTCGGCGAGCGCCTTGGCAACGAATCGCTCCACCGCATCGCCGAGGCGTTCGGCTTCGGGCGGGTCGGCGGGGTGGACCTGCCCGGCGAATGTCCGGGGCGGCTGGTCCCGACGCGGCGCTGGACGGGATACGCCACGCGGCGGATGCCGTTCGGGCAGGGACCGATCATGGTTACGACCTTACAGTTGGCCGGCGCCTTCAGCACGATTGCCAACGGCGGCGTGCTGCTTCGGCCACGGATAATCGACCGCGTGATTGACGCCGGCGGGAAGGTGGTTTTTAAGAGTCGGCGCCGGGTCGTTCGCCGGGTGCTCAGCGCCGAAGTGGCGCGGCAGTTTATCGACGAGGTACTGGTCAACGTTGTCGAGCGCGGCACGGGCAAGCGGTGCCGGCTGGACAACTGGACAGTCTTTGGCAAGACGGGAACCGCCCAGATCGGCGGCCCGAACGGTTACGAGGAGCGCGCCTACACGGCAACGTTCATGGGTTCTGCGCCGGCGAGCAGGCCGGCGGTGGTGTGCGTAATCTCGGTGTACCGCCCGAATTACTCGATCGGACACGCCGGAGGAAAGGTCGCAGCGCCGTGCGTTCGGGAAGTACTGCAAAAAACGCTCTCGTACATGGACGTGCCGGCGGACCGGGAGTTGGTAGCCGGTATCCGGTAGGGTGCCATGTTCTCGTCCGTAGCGAAGCGTAGGGCGTGAACATGTTGTGGCGCAAATCATGCCTACACGCTCCGCTGCGCTGCGCGTGAAGGCATGGCACCCAACGGGCCACGGGATGGTGTGCAGGGAACAGAACCTGCACACCCTACGGACTACGGGCTACTATTGTTACAATGAGGATGAGATGCTTTTTTCGCGATTGTGTTCCGAGGCCGGGCTGGGAAGTATTCGCCGCCGCGGCGATGCCGAGGTGTGTCGGGTGGTGGCGGATTCGCGCCGGGTGCGGGAGGGCGATTGTTTCGTAGCCGTTCGCGGAACGGTCGATGACGGTCATCGTTATATCGCATCGGCCGTGGCGGCGGGTTGCTCGGCGGTGGTCTGCGAAGACGCCGCAGCCGTTCCATCGAAAATCGCCTATGCCGTCGTCGATGACGCCCGCTCCGCCGCCGGTCCGCTCGCACAGGCGATTCTCGGTTGGCCGGGACGAAAACTCACCATTACCGGCATTACGGGCACCAACGGAAAGACCACCATCGCCTACATCCTGCGGCACATACTCCGCCACGCCGGGAAAAAGGTCGCGTTGCTGGGCACGATTGAATACGAGACTATAGCGAAGACCGCCCCCGCCCGCACCACGACGCCCGATCCGATCGAACTTGCCGGAATGATGGCTGAGACCGTCGCAGCCGGTGGTGAACACCTCGTGATGGAAGTCTCCTCACACGCACTCGACCAGCACAGGACGGACGGGATAGAATTCGACACTGCCGTCTTTACCAACCTCAGCGGGGACCACCTGGACTATCACGGTTCGATGGAAAATTATTTCGCCGCCAAGCGCAGGTTGTTCGAGTCGCTCTCGGACAGCGCCTGGGCCGTGCTCAATCGCGACGAGGATTACAGCGAAGCAATTGTTCCGGCGACGCGGGCGTCGATCCTCTGGTACGGGCTTTCGACCGCCGCCGACGTATCCGGGCGGATCGACGGCATCGACATGAACGGCAGCCGGTTCCTGCTGCGCACCGGCGACGGCGAGGCGCCCGTTCAAACCAGGCTGATCGGGCGGCACAACATATATAACTGTCTTGCGGCGGCGGCGACGGCTAAAGTGCTGGGCGTGGACTGCGAAACTGTCGCCGCCGCGCTGGCGACGGCCGAGCACGTCCCGGGCCGGCTCCAGCGGATTGACGCCGCCGCGCCTTTCGACGTCCTGGTGGATTACGCACACACCGACGACGCGCTGGACAACGTGCTGTCGTCGCTCAAACCGATAGCGGCCGGAAGACTTATCCTGGTCTTCGGATGCGGGGGCGACCGTGACCGGACGAAGCGTCCGCGGATGGCCGAGGCGGCCGAGAACTGGGCCGACGAGATTGTCGTAACGTCCGACAACCCGCGAAGCGAGGACCCGGCGGCGATTATCGACGAAATAATGCCGGGCTTTTCCTCCAAAGGCCGCTCGAAGGTGCGCGCCGAGCCGGACCGGCGAGCCGCCATCGCCGCGGCGCTGAACCTGGCCGAAACCGGTGACGTCGTGCTCGTCGCCGGAAAGGGGCACGAAAATTATCAGGTTGTCGGTGATAAACGGATACAATTTGACGACGCCGAAATCATTCGGAAAATAGTATCCGGTAGCCCGTAAGTCGTAGGCCGGGACGAAGCAGTAGGCCGGGACGGAGCAGTAGGGCGCGAGGGGGGGCCTCCGCATACCGGCGCGGAATAAAAAGAAAAAAAACCCAAAGACAAACGAAAATACGGGAAACGCCGAAAAGAAAGCAAAGCCCAAA
>DAOVFI010000339.1 GCA_030673005.1 Planctomycetales bacterium | reverse complement strand
TGGGAGGAGGTAAAAGACGAGTTGAAGAAATCGGCGCTGGCGCTTTCCGGCGGACAGCAGCAGCGTCTGTGCATCGCACGGGCGCTGGCGACCGGGCCTAAGGTGTTGCTGATGGACGAGCCGTGCTCGGCCCTGGACCCGTTAGCGACCGGACGGATCGAAGAACTGATCCGCAAACTCAAGACCGATTATACAATCGTAATCGTTACCCATAACATGCAACAGGCCGCCAGGGTATCCGACCGGACGGCTTTCTTCTGCCTGGGAGACCTTATCGAGTACGGCCTGACGCGGGATGTCTTCACAAACCCGCAAAACAAACAGACCGAAGATTACATTACAGGCCGATTCGGATAAGTTGAGATGCAATAAATGTTTGGACGATGCTCTTTGAATAGCAAGGTTCATCCACCATTGAGGGAAAATTGCAGGATTGCCGACGACATCCGTCTTTTTCAACAGGAGTACAAGAATGTCTGAACTACAGGATCGACTGGAAAAGTTAATCCTTCGCCTTGACCTGATGGGCATGCGCGTTGAGCAGGCCCTGGCCGACGCACTGCTGGCGATAAAAGACGGCGATGTCGAAGCGGGTCAACAAGTGGACCTGCATGACTCGGTAATCGACCGCGAGGAAGTGGAAATCGAGCAGGAGTGCATTCGTCTGCTTGCGCTGTATCAGCCGACGGCCATCGACCTGCGGACAATCTGCACCATCATCAAGGTCAACAGCGACCTGGAGCGCATCGCCGACCTGGCCGCCAGCATCGGCAGACGGGTCAAGCACGTCGTTGAAGACGGTATCGACTTCGACCGATACGACTCGTTTGATTCACTCACGGAAAGCACAACCGACACCCTTGGACGAACCGTAAGAACGCTTCGCGCCACTAATACAGCCGGCGCGCAAAGAGTCATCGATTTCGACGACATGATCGACGAGGCTTACAGAAGTTTTGTCCGCAATGTCCTGGACGCCGAAGGTAAGAAGACCGGCGGCGTTGAGGCCGCTATGACAATGATTAACGTCGCCAAAGCGCTTGAACGCATCGGCGACCTGTGCACCAACATCGCCGAGGACATAATCTTCCTGCGAACCGGAGACATCATCCGACACGCCGATGCATTCGACGAGCAAACAACGTAGTAGTCGGTAGCCAGTAGCCGGGAAAAGCATACCAACTCACCGGATACCGGATACGAGTTATTAGCGCGCATTTCACATGGTCTTCGTAATTCCTTAACACTCCATTGGCATACTCCTTTTCACTTTTCAGGTAACGGGTCCGGTTTTGGCCGAGTGTTCAGCCGCCGAGTCCCGACCTGACGGCGCAGTATGGAAAGGAGCAACAGATGCGAGAGTTTATCGTGAGAATTGCAGTGGGTGTGTTGCTGTTGGGCATAGTCGCGGCAGTCGCAAAGAGCGACCCTCCGCCGAACAGCCAGGACATTCAAACCACCATCAAGGCCCTGAAAATGCGGCTTAAGGACCAGGAACGCCGCCTGGCCGAACTGGAGTCCGCCCGGAACACTCAGCTAAGCGAACAGGCTCGCAAAGAAGCAATCCGGGAAGTAATCAAGGAAATGAACGTTGACGCCGACAAACGCTCTGTCCTTCCGAAGTGCCTTGAAGACCTGAAGTTCTTCGGTGACCTGCGCCTTCGGTACCAGGGACAATGCTTCAGCGGAAGAAACCGGAAACATCGCAACCGGGCAAGATTCCGCCTGCGCTTCGGAATTAAAAAGTACTGGCTTGACAAGCAGATGGAAGTGGGCTTCCGTCTGGCCAGCGGCTCCAATGACGACCCGACCTCGACCAATCAGACATTCGACGGACACTTTTCGGAAAAGCCCGTCTGGATCGACCTGGCCTATGCAAAGTACAGCCCCAACTGGCTGAAGGGTTTTACGATCATCGGCGGTAAAATGAAAAACCCCTTCGTCCACACTGACCTGGTCTGGGACTCCGACGTGAACCCCGAAGGCGTCTGGGGACAGTACAAACACAATTTCGGCGCCCTGGAGCCGTTCGTAGGCACGGGCTACTTTATCCTGGATGAAGTCAACCGCAGCCACGACACTATCATGGTCGGTTACCAGGCCGGCTTGAACTGGAAGATAACCAAGGACGTCAAGTGGACCTGCGCGGCGACATATTACGATTTCGATCACTTCGACACCAGTTACCGCAGGGCCAACGGCAACGATGTTAACAACGACGGCGACCTGGCGGCCGGGCAGTTCCATATGTTCAACCTGACCAACAAGGTCGGCTTCAAGGCGCTGGGCCTGCCGATGAACGCGTATTTCGACTGGGTCCATAACTGCGGCGATAAAGATAATACTGATGATTATGACAACCAGTCCGACGGTTACGCCATTGGCCTGAAGGTCGGAAAGAACAAGAAAAAAGGCGATTGGTCGGCCGGTTACAAGTATGCCTACATCGAAGCCAACGCCACGCCGGGCGCGATTAACGACAGCGACTTCGGACATTCCAACCGCAAGGGGCATACATGGGGCGCCAAGTACAACCTGACCGATTCGCTGACACTCGGAGGAAAGGTCCTCTGGACCGAACCGGTTACCGGAGACGACCAGAACGAACGCGATACCACGGTACAGGCCGACCTGATCTGGAAATTCTAACGGAGGAAAATGGCAGGCGCCAATGGAGGTTCGCCAAAGTCAACCAGGTCAACCGGCCTGCGGAGGGACAGGCCGGTTGACCGGGCAAAGGAATGAAAAATGAGAGAATACATAGGAGCGGAAACTTGACGGGCGCTCTCTGGCTGGTGGGGATGCTGGTCAGACGGGCGGAACCGCATCACCGGGCGTCCAGCGAATTGAATTCCTGCTCGAGGCCGTCGTCGGTGCTCTTGCGCGTGTAGATCGCGCAGCGGATGGTCGGTTGCTTGTCGTTGTTCTTGCTCATGTGCGTTTCCCGTTCTTGCCCGATTGAAAGAAGTGGTAGCCGTTCCAGTGCTTGCCGGTGGCGGCCTTGGCCACCGCCGAGAGCGAGCGGTAGATGTCGCCGTCGAATTCGAAGCCCTTCGGCAGGACCTTCACCAAGATATCACGGTCCTTGTACCGGCGAGTGATAAACGAACCGGGCATCGGCACGCGAGGGTCGTGGTCGAAACAGACCGCTGCCGTCGTGGTGATGCCGGGCTGATCGCTGGCCTGGACCTGCTGACGCGGGGTATGCGTTCGCAGTTCCGCGTCGTTGGCCAGTCGTTGGCGGGCACGCTGCGAAAGGTCGCCCTCGGCCTGGGCCTGGTTGGATACG
>DAOVFI010000725.1 GCA_030673005.1 Planctomycetales bacterium | reverse complement strand
GAGTCGAGTTCGACTCCGACGAGGTCAACCGCGGAGCGCCGGCTCCGAACTGGGGCGGCGCCGGTCCGACTGAGGGGACGTTGACTCTCACAGAGGAACAAGCGCAAAGGCTGGCCATTGGCGACAGGAGCGGTTTTAGGCTGCGGGTTGAAGTGAGGCCGAGGTGAGCCGGGCGCAGAGCCTCGGCGAGAAGCTGGCCAGGCTCGCCATGCGCGACGCGGCGCGACGGGCAAAGATGGCGTTTGCCAAGTTCGGCACCAAGACCTACAACGGGACGCCGAAACGAGTCAAGGGCCGCGAGGACCGTGACGGCCCGGGGAGGTAGGAGATGACCACACAGGAAGGCAACGGATGAGCGACGGCAACGGGAGTTACCCGAAAGGCAAAACCGAAGACATGGGCGTCGCGCAGTGTGCGGCCTGCGGAAAACTGTCGCGTCAAACCGAAGTGCAATACATCTACGTCGCCCGGTCAACCGTCCGCGGCGAAGTGCGAGTACTCACAGACGGGAAGCTGGTGTACTACTGTGATGACTGCATGCTGACCCGCCGAAAGGAAGTCGGCAGCGCCATAGCGACAGTGGTGCAGGACCACGACAACCAGGCGGCGATAAAACGGGAGGTGCAGGCCGAACAGGAAGAGCGCCGGAAATGACGGGGCTTTTTGAGGGAGTGGATGACGGACGAGCGCCGGAGACTCGGGACCGGAAGCGGGACGGAAATGGATTCCCGTGGGTCTGCCGAGGTTGCGGCCGCGAGTTGAAAGGGGGCGAGTTCGTGCGGGCCGTGACAGTCAGCGAGTACCGAGTTAACGCGAAGTACGCCGAACTCGACAAGAGCAGACAGGCCGTGTTCTGCCGGGCGTGCCTGGCCAAAGACTACAAGATACTCGATACAGTCTTTGCGATGTTCGGGCCGCGGACACACCGATAGAGCCGACACTCCTGGTCCTAGTCCTGGGGTCTGGGGGAGCCGCCCGGAGATTCGTCCTAGGAATCTTTCCCCCGGTCGGCTCCCCCAGTCTAATTGGTAACGAGGACCGCAACCAGGAAAGGAACCGACATGAAAGACACAAAACCCGCCGCGACGACCGCCCCGGCCCCGCCCGAATGGGAGCCCTACACCGGCGAGGA
>DAOVFI010000640.1 GCA_030673005.1 Planctomycetales bacterium | reverse complement strand
CACCGCTACATCGCATCGGAAGTTACCAAGGGCATCGCCGCGACGGCTTTGTCCACCGGCGTCCCGTGCATCTTCGGCGTGTTGACGTGCGACACCATCGAGCAGGCCGTCGAGCGGGCCGGCACCAAGAGCGGTAACAAGGGCGCCGATGCAGCCACCGCTGCCATCGAAATGGTCAACCTGATGGCCCAACTTCCTTCCGGCCAGACTCAATCGTGATCGAACACCACAAGTCAAGGCGGCTGGCGTTGCAGGGGCTTTGCAGCCTGGATGTCCAGGGTCCGGTGGGGATGGAAGGGGCTTTAGACTTTATCCATGACGGTAAAGACAGGCCGGAAACCGCAGCCGAGGCGGAGGAGATAATCCGGAGCACCTTCGCACGCCTGTCTGAAATCGACGAACTCCTGGCCGGGCAAAGCCGGCACTGGGACGTCGCACGCATGGGACTGGTAGATAGGAATATCCTGCGAATCGCCGTATGGGAATTGCTGACGGACCACGCGCCGAAAAAGGTAATAATCACCGAAGCGATGCGACTGGCGGCGGAATTCGCAGCCGTCGAATCGTCCGGGTTCATCAACGGCGTTCTGGATGCGACAGCAAACAGAATTAGCAGGGATGCAGGGGATAAACAGCAACAAATGAATATTGAATAAAGAACGCCGAATTTTGAATGTCGAAGTGAACAGACTGATGCTCCTGTGTTTTACGAAGTTTTTTTACTTCGTAATTCGAAATTCCGTGTTCGATATTCGATATTCTATTTTACGCTGTTCCTGCTAATCTTCTGGAAGACGAAATGGCATTGTTTAAAAAAGCGATCGAGCATCTGGCCGGCGGGCTGGCGCGGACTCGAAAGAAACTTATCGGTTCACTGCGGACGCTGCTTTCCGGGCGGAAGATTGACGACAAACTCCTCGATGAATTGGAGGAGCAGTTAATCCTTGCCGACATCGGCGTATCGACGGCAATGAAGATACGCGAGGACCTCCAGTCCGCTTACAAGGAGCAGAAACTGCAAAAGGGCGATGAGGTAATCGACTTCCTCAAGGACGAGATGAAGCAGTATTGGCCTCAGGCCGACCGCAGCATCCATTTCGCCGCCGAGCCGCCGACGGTGATACTGGTGGCGGGTGTTAACGGGACGGGCAAGACTACGTCGGTAGCCAAACTGGCGCATCTTTTCAAGTCCGACGGCAAAAAGGTCTGTCTTGCGGCGGCGGATACTTTTCGCGCCGCGGCAGTCGAGCAACTGACAATATGGTCCGAGCGGATCGGTGTTGAGATTATTAAAGGCTCTCGCGGCTCAGACCCTGCCGCCGTCGCCTTCGACGCCTGCGACGCAGCCGTTGCCCGCGGCGCAGACGTCCTGCTGGTAGATACCGCCGGGCGACTCCACACGCAGGACAA
>DAOVFI010000520.1 GCA_030673005.1 Planctomycetales bacterium | reverse complement strand
CGTCGTCGTCCCGCGTCGTCGCGCCTTGTCGTCCAAGGGCATCGACCACCTGTTCGACGATCTTATTGACGAGTTCGCTGTCCAATCGTTTTATTCCTGATGATCGACAATCCCGATAACGGCCCAGCGGACGGGCGAGTTAGTGTCGCCGACCATCTCGCGAGCGCCTTTTCCGTCGTTGCTGATAAGAACCTTGCTGCCGTGACCGGCGCCGAGCGAGTCGATAGCCAGCAGCGGATCGCCGTCCGGCGCCCCTTCAAGGTCGATCGGCTGGACCACCAGCAGCCGCCATCCCCGCATCGAAGGATGCTTTATGGTCGAAATCGCGTTGCCTTCAACTATTGCCGTGAACATGTTTATCGACTCACTGTATCGTCGGATCGGCCACTACGGAGGCAAGAGAGCGGGATTATAGGGATTTTGAGATTACGGGAAAAAAACAAAGAAAAAAATCCCTCTAATCCCGTAATCTTTCTAATCCCGCTATTTTCCTTCGGAGACGGCTGGGTCTTATCTATTAATGGAAACTGCTCAAACATTGTTATATTCCGCTTAAATAATCCTCAGATTATCCACCATTGTGCATCGTCGCAGGCGTGTGAAGGTCATCGGCGTAACGACGCCTTCGCCGGTTGCCGTGGCGATGGAGAAGTTACCGTAGCCTTCGCCGCCGGCGCCGTCGCCGGCTACCGAAGGTCCGTTCTTGACGTAGAGGACGGTATCGACCTCCTTGCCCATGTACGTCATGTGATCGACCAGCCTGGAGTGGATGACGGCAGTGTGCCGGTAGCCGTGCTCTGCCCGGACGGCATACTCGACGGACTGCTCGAAACTCTCGCACCGCACGAATGGAAGGACCGGCATCATCTGCTCTGCCTGGACGAACGGGTTGTCCAGGTCGGTCTGACCGTACAGCAGCCGACAGTCGGCGGGGATGTCCAGGCCGATCTGCCGGGCTATGGTCTGCGGCTCTGCGCCGACGAATTTTTTATTGGCGACGGGATGCCCGCCTGTCCGGTAGGCAGGTCCGCCGTCCTTGCCCGGCTGGATGCAGATCTTCGCCAGTTCGTCCATCTGCCGGGCGTCAAGGCGATATGCACCCGCTCGTTCCATCGCCGACATCATCGCCTCGAAGGCGCCGGCCTCGACGAATACCTCCTTCTCGGCCAGGCACAGGAGGTTATTGTCGTAAGTGGCGCCCTCGATGATGCACCGTGCGGCGTTGTCCGGGTCGGCTGACGAATCGACCACCACCGGCGGGTTGCCCGGTCCGGCGCAGATGGCGCGCTTTCCGCTCTTCAAGGCCGCCGCCACCACGGCGGGTCCGCCGGTAATCGCCAGCAGCCGGACGTCCGAGTGCGTGAATATCTGTTGCGCCGTTTCCAGAGTCGGAGCGGTGATGACGCAAATAAGGTTGTCGATGCCGAGTTTTTCGTAAATCGCATGGTTGAAGAGTTTTGCGCCGTAGGCGGCGATATTTTTGCCGCTGGGGTGCGGATTGCAGACCAGCGAATTACCGGCTGCTATCATGTTGACGGCGTTGATTGCCAGCGTCGGCAGCGAGTGTGTTACCGGTGTGATGACGCCGATAACGCCCCACGGTGCGTGCTCTTCCAGCGTGATGCCGTGGTCGCCGCTGAAACACTCGGTCCGCAGTCCGGCGACGCCGACGGCGATCTCGGCGGCCAGGACTAATTTCTCGGCCTTATGGGGCAGGTGCCCCAGGCGGGTCTCCTCATACTCCATCTGACCGAGCCGGTCGGCCTGGTTTATGCATATTTTACGGATCAGGTCGCAGGCGATCTCGCGCTGCGCCAATGATCGCCGGACGAGCGCACGCTGGGCGGTCCTTGCCGCTTCGACTGCCTGGTTCACGTCGGTGAATTGGCCGAAACGGTTGGCTTCAGTCGC
>DAOVFI010000087.1 GCA_030673005.1 Planctomycetales bacterium | reverse complement strand
GATGTGGATACCGGCTCGTACACGCTCGCGCGGTCATATCTCAACCGCGGGCACCTGCCGGAAAAGGACGCCGTCCGGGTCGAGGAGTTCGTCAACTACTTCAACTACAACTACGCCCCGCCGGACGGAAAGGACGAGGCATTCGCAATTCACCTTGCGGCGGCGCCGTCGAGGTTTCGCAAAAACCGCACGCTGCTGAGGGTGGGTCTGAAAGGCAGGGAAATCGACGTCGCCGACCGCAAGGACGCCGTGCTGACGTTCGTAATCGACATCTCCGGCTCAATGGCCAGGGAAGACCGGCTGGAACTGGTCAAAAAGTCGCTCCGGCTGCTGATTGACCAGCTCCGCAAAGGCGACCGGGTGGGAATCGCCGTCTATGGCTCCGCCGGCAGGAAGTACATGCCGTACCTCGGCGCTGACGACCGGGGTAAGATACTGGCTGCCATTGATAAACTGTCGCCCGGCGGGTCCACCAACGCCGAAGAGGGGATAAAGATCGGATACGGGATGGCCAGGGGCGCGTTCAGGAAAGGTGCGATTAATCGCGTAATCTTATGCTCCGACGGCGTCGCAAACGTCGGCAGGACCGGCCCGAAGGCGATAATGAAACAAGTCAGGCGCTACGCCGACGAGGGTATCACGCTCTCGACCATCGGCTTCGGGATGGGCAACTACAACGACGTGCTAATGGAGCAACTGGCCGACAAGGGCGACGGCAACTACGCCTACGTGGACACGCCGGGCGAGGCCCGGCGGGTGTTCGTCGAGAACCTTACCGGCACGCTCCAGGTAATTGCTCGCGACGTGAAGGTGCAGGTGGATTTCAACCCGGCGGTGGTGCGGTCGTACCGGCTGATCGGATATGAGAACCGCGACGTAGCCGATAAGGATTTCCGCAACGACAAGGTCGATGGCGGCGAGATCGGCGCCGGCCACAGCGTAACGGCCCTTTACGAACTGAAACTCTGGCCCGACAAGGCCGGTCGGCTGGCAGACGTTCGCGTGCGATACAAGGACGCCGAGGGGAAAAACGTTCGCGAAGTTGCCCGGAAGATCGCAACATCGGACTCGGCTGGGCGATTCGAAGACGCCCCCGACTCGCTCAAACTGGCGGCCTGCACAGCCGAGTTCGCCGAAATACTGCGAAAAAGTTACTGGGCGCGCGGCAGCAGGCTCGACGACGTGCTTGCCCTGGCAAAGAACTGCCGCGGTCGATTTGACAACCGCGCAGACGTGAAGGAACTCGTCAAACTTATTGAAAAGGCCCGCCGGTTGAAAAGTGCTGAAAAGGACGATGATAAATCCGCCGATGCCACGTAGGGGGGACGTGGCACGGGCGCCTGTCTGCCGACAGGCAGGTCTCGCCCGTGGAAGGTGAGTTGTAAGGTGCGGAAGGTTCTTTTCCCTGCACCTGCCTGCCTGCCGGTAGAACCTGCCGCACCCAACATGCTGACTGGCTTTGTCCAACAATTGGGAGATAGAAAAAAAGCGTTTATCGCATTGGGCTACCAGCGGACAGCAGGAACAAGAAGGGCCAGGATTGCTCCAGGCCTTCCCGCTGTATAGCCACCGAATCGGCGCTCGGGTCGCACGCCTGCGTTTAAAGCTCCTTGTGACCGGGCGAAATCCCGCGTTCTCGCCTTTCGAAGCAATTTCACCACGGGTGGCACGGTCAAGTCGAAGACTTGGCCGTGGTGGGCGCCGTCACGGCCAAGCCTCACTTCCTGCCTGCCGGTCTTCGACCCTGCCTTCGGCTCTGAGGCTCAGGCTCGAAGAGAGGCTCAGACCCGAAGGGCAGGCAGGCGTTCGGCTTGACCGTGCCACCCGCGCACACATAGTATTTATCACTCCAAACAGCCGGAGTGATAAATACTATGTGTGCCTGACTTGCTCTTTTCTTGAAGCATAGGGCTGAACTCTTACCGCGATTCAAATGCGCGTAGGTTTTCGACGAATTCCTCGACGATCCATTTTGGCGTGGAGGCTCCGGCTGTAACGCCGGCGGTCTTTTTTCCGGCGGCCATTTCGTCGGTGAAGTCGTCCCAGTTCTCCAGGTGGTGCGTGGGAACGCCCTGCTCGGCGCACAGGCGCGCCAGTTCGCAGGTATTGGCCGACTGCTTCCCGCCGAGTACGAACATCACGTCCACCTCGCGTGCAAGTTCGACGGCGGCGACCTGGCGGTTCCGAACTTCGTTGCAGAGCGTGTTGACGACCTTGATCTCGTTGTAACCGCGAGCGACGATAAGCCCGACCATCCGTCCGAAATGCTCCAGCGAATGCGTCGTCTGGCAAATGATACCGAGCTTCCCGCCGGCCGGGAGGCGGTCGAGTTCTTCGGGCGTATCGGCGCAGATGACGTCCGGGGCGTATCCGCAGACGCCGCGAACCTCCGGATGAGAGGCCTGTCCGATGATAACCACGCGATAGCCGTCCTCGGCCATTTTTGCGACGATTTGCTGGGCGCGCTTGACCAGCACGCAGGTGGCATCGACGATTTCGACTCCCCGCCGTCGCAGTTCGGACAGGACTTCCGGCCTCTCGCCGTGGGAGCGGATCAGGACGGTGCCGGTAACGGCATCCGGGTCACGGACCACCTTCAGACCCTTGAGCGAAAGTTTCTCGACGACCTGTGGGTTATGGATAATCTCGCCGAGGCTCATTATCGGGCCGCCGCGCTGGGCGAGTGTCTGCTCGGCGGTCTGGATGGCGTGCTCGACGCCGAAGCAGAAACCAAGTTTTCTGGCGAGCCTTACTTCCATCTCGCAAAGGAGTGTAAGGCGAAACGACCGCCGAAGTCAAAACGGATTAGAAGACGGTTTGTTCGGCAGAGGCGACGACGACGCGGTTTCGCCCGGCGTGCTTTGCCTTATACAGGGCGGCGTCGGCCGATTCGATGAGTGTCTCCGGCGAGGTTGTTCCGTCGGTATCGGCTACGCCGAAACTGACTGTTACGCAGACATCTTCCTGTCCGACCTGCAATCGCATTTCCTCGATTTCCCGTTGGCATCGTTCCGCCAGGGCGGCGGCGGCTCCGGTTTGCTCGTCGGGAATGAGTATGGCAAACTCCTCCCCGCCGTAACGGACGGGCAGGTCGGATTCGCGGCATTGACCGGCCAGTATCTTCGCCACGCGGTAGATTATCTTGTCCCCGATCCTGTGTCCGTAGGTGTCGTTGACATGCTTGAAGTGGTCTATGTCGCACATGACGAACGCTGCGGTTCCGCCGTGACGCTGAATCTTCGCCCATTCCTGTTTGAGCCGGTCCGTTAACGCCCGGCGATTCCATAACTCCGTCAGCGGGTCGATCCTCGTGTGCTTGACGAGCAGGTCCTGGAGGTGTTTGGTCCGCAGCGCCGCCCGAACCCTCGCGCGAAGTTCGAAGGCGTCGAACGGCTTGGTAACATAATCCACCGCACCGAGGTCCAGGCCCTTTACCTTATCGGCGGTGTCGGCCGAACCGGTCAGGAAGATTACCGGGATCATCCGAAGTTCCTCATCAGACTTCAGCGTCCGGCAGACATCGAAGCCGGTCATGTCGGGCATGTCCACGTCGAGCAGAATCAGGTCGGGTTTCTCGCTTCGCGCTGCGGCCAGGCCGCTTTTACCGTCGTCGGCGGAGACGACCTCATGCTCGTCCTTGCGCAGTCGGGCCGCGGCGATGGCAAGTGCTTCGGGGCTGTCGTCAACTAAAAGAATCTTCATCTGCTGTTCACCTCCGACGCGGCGCCGACACTGTCGCATCCGCGTACAACGGCCCGGCACAGCGACGCCAACGGCGCCAACGCCAGATTTTCCGCCTCGATATCCTTGTCCTTTGCGGCGTCCTCCAGCACCCTGGACGCATTGGTCAGCATCGGATAACCGTAACTTCCGCCGGCGCCCTTGAGCTGGTGCGCAAGCCGCTGGAGTTGCTTGTGGCAGCCGTTCGCAGCCGCCTTGCGCATCTCTTCCAGACGGTTCGCCAGTTTCGACACAAACTCGACGACAAGGTTGGCCAGGTCCGGGTCGTCGGCGAGTTCCGACCGGATCGCCTCGGTTTCGCCCGCATCGGCTCCGGCCGGTTTGACCGGCTCGGTCGTCTGTTCCGGTTCGGTTATTTCACCCAATTCACCCGGCTCGGTCGGTTTGACCGATTCGGGCGGTTTGCCGCCGTCGCCCGCCCGTCCTGCGTATTCGGCGATGGTGGGGATGAACTTCGCCCTTTCAATCGGCTTGGTGAGGTGGTCGTCGCAACCGACCGACACACACCGCTCGCGGTCGCTGGCCATCGCATGGGCAGTCAGCGCGACAATCGGACCTTTGTATCCCTTGCTCCGCAGGTAACTGGTGGCCTGGTATCCGTCCATCTCGGGCATCTGCATATCCATCAGTATCACGTCGAATTTCTGCTCCACAGCCTTTTCTGTGGCGATACGTCCGTTTTCGGCGCCGACGACCTCTGCGCCGACCTTGCGAAGGATCGCGCTGATCAGGCGCATGTTGTCTTCGCCGTCTTCTGCCAGCAGAATCCGCCTGCCCGCCAGGGCGTCCGACGCGAAGGCCTGCTGGAACTCGTCCTGTTGGACGACGGCTTCTGCCGGTTTTTCGAGCATCCTGACGCCTTCAAGATCGCCCGCCGGGATCGTTATCGTAAAGGCGCTTCCGACCTCCGGAGTGCTCTCTGCCGTCAGTTCACCTTTCATTAATTCGGCAATATGGCGGGTGATCGCCAGCCCAAGCCCGGTGCCGCCGTATTTTCGGGAGGTGGAGGCATCGACCTGAACGAACGCCTTGAAGAGCTTCTTCAGGTCCTCGGCGGTAATTCCGATGCCCGTGTCGATGACCTTTATCTGAACGGCGGGGATCGAATCGCGCCATTGAGGCAGGAAGGACACCGCCAGCCGCACGCCACCGGTGTCTGTGAATTTGACGGCGTTGCCGACGAGATTGATCAGCGCCTGGCGGATGCGGGCTTCGTCGGAGAGGATCGTTTCGGGAAGTTCGCCGGTGTATTCGACCGAAAGCGAAATGCCGCGGTCGTCGGCGCGGACCCGCATCAGGCTCACGACGTCGGCGACCACCGCCGGGACGCTGCACGGGTGGGCGTCGATGGCGAACCTGCCGGCCTCGATCTTGGAAATGTCCAGGATGTCGTTAATCAGCGTCAGCAGGTGCTCGCCGTTTCGGCGGACGACCGAAAGGCAGTTTAGCCGGTCGCCGGCGCCCTGCTTGGGGTCCATCATCAACTCCGAATATCCCAGGATCGCCGTCAGCGGAGTGCGTATCTCGTGGCTCATGTTGGCGAGAAACTCGCTCTTGGACTGATCGGCCATCTCGGCGGCGATCGCCATCTCGTTGGCGCGCCCGATCGCCTGCTCGAGTTGCTGATTCGTCTCGGCCATCTCAACAGTGGCTTTCTCGGCGGTCGCCTTGGCCCGGCGCAACTCCTCCTCGGATTTCTTCTGTTCGCTGATGTCCGTGAAGCATTCGAGCAGGTATTCCTGTCCCTTCAGTTTTATGGGTACGACCGTTTTGAGGATCGGCACCCGTTCGCCGTCGGCGCGAACGAGGACTCGCTCGGCGTTGTCGATCTCCACGTCCAGGTCCGTAACCGGACACTCGCCGACCTCGGCGGTACAAATGAATTCGTGGCATAGTTGCCCGATAATATCTTTGCGCCGAATGCCGATTTTCCTGGAGGTGGCGGGGTTCACGTCGATGATTTTGTGGGTCTTTGGGTCGATGATTATTATGCCGGTCTGTATCGTATCGAGTATGTCGCGCATGTACTGCTCTTTTTCCTTCAGCAACTCCTCGGCTTCCTTGCGCTCGGTAATGTCGGCATCGACTCCCCTGTATCCGGTGAGCTGTCCGGCCTCATCAAATATCGGGATTCCGTTGGTCAGCAGGCAGACTCCCCGACCATCCTTGGTGAGGTTCCAGTTCTCCAGGTCACGGAACGGACGACGATTACCGTTGATTTCATCCCAGACGGGTCGTATTTTCCCGGCCTCCTCCGCGTTCATAAAATCGAATGCTGTTTTCCCGACGACCTCGTCCCTGTCATATCCGAGCAGGTCCTTGACACTTCTGGAATAGTAGGTATAGACGCCCTCGGCGTTCGTCTCCCAGATGCAGTCGGACATGTTCTCGGCGATGTCGCGAAATCGCTTTTCAGACCCTCGTTGCGCATCTTCGGCCCGTTTGCGCTCGGACAGTTCGCTCTTGAATTTCGATTGTGTCTGACTGAGCCTGCGGCTGAGCCTGAGGGCGCAGGCCGTCGTTACCGCCATCAGCACCAGTGCGACAACTATGACAACCAGCCCGTACCAGTATTCCCTCAATACGCCGCCCAATGTTACCTTACCGTAGTTCGTGTACGGACCGACGCGGAGTTCCCTGAGGCATTTACGGATCGGGTAGTAGTTCAGCGGCGTCGTCCAACCGGCACAGTTTGCGGACTTTGCGGCGGCGCTTTCGGCGGGCATTTCCAGCAGAGCGGCGGCGACTTTCTCGGCCAGTTCCGCCGGCGTGTGCCGGACCTTTACCAGCGGCCATTCCGGATACGCGCGCGTGGAATGAAGGAATGGCAGGTGCTGATCCCCGTCGTGGTCGTGGATGATGCAGAAATCACCAAGGTTTATCTTTCCCTCGGCTGCCATCCTTTCAAGCGTGTCGGTCCGCACCGTACCGGCATCGACCTTTCCGTCCCTGACGGCATAGACAACGGCGTTATGCGTCCGGCCGAAGAGCAGTTCCTCGAAATCATTATGCGGGTCGATATCCCGCGCCTTCATCTCCCGCCAGGCGGCATACCAGCCGCCGAAGGCGTTATCGCTGACGGCCATGAATCGCTTGCCTTTCAGATCGACCAGGGTCTTGATGTCGCGGCGATCGGACCGGTAGAAGATCACCCCGCCGAAGGTTGTGTGAACCCGCCCGAGACGGACGTTCTTTATCGTCGCTATCGGGCTTGCCCCGTAGAACGTCGCCAACTCTACGTACAGGGACGGACAGCAGATCACGAATTCCACGTCGCCGCGATTGACGGCTTGACTGATCCGGTCATAGGCCAATGGGACGATCTCAAAGCGGTGGTCGGGAATCTCTGCCGAAAGGTACTCGCCCGTCGGCCCCCACTTTGCCATGCACCTTTCGGGTCCGCGCTTGCTCAGCACGCCGATCCGGACGGTCTGGTCGCCTTCAGCGCCGAAGGTCGGTGCAGTGACCGCCGCTATTGTCGTCATAACCGCCAGGATCAGAATCCGGAGATTCGCGCTCCCTTTCCGTCGCGATCGCGCCGGGCGACCGGTGCGGCGAAAAACATCCTTGCAGGGACACGCGGACGACAGGGATGGAATGTTTTTATTTTCTGTGGCGCTCGTTCCGGTCTGGTCGGACATTGAAGCTTCTCCCGCCCGCACGCTTACCCTGTCCGTCCCGGACAGGACAGACTTTCAGACAATACGGCGGACGCAGAACTCCGCCCACAGCCCCGACCCAGGGTTACTGTAACCTTCACATCGACACAGCGATGTAACGACTTAAATTACTCGTAACACTTCAGCAATCTGCAAAGGTTAGCCCCGTCAGGGGCGCCTTTCTAAGTACAGCGATTCAGAATAAAGGGACCAATATCAGGGAAAGGGATTTTCTGGCGAATTCACAACGCAAGTGCAACGATGACGGAACTTCCACACAAAGGTGGACAACTCGTGTCCGTCGCGGACAAGTCGCGCCTCCGGCCACCCCTGCCTTTACAGAAAACCCCACAAATAATGGAAAATAACACACCGCCGGTCAGTGGCATCCGGTTTGCCCATCTATCGGTTATGAAGATGAAGAAAACCAATATCGGTTTTACGCTTGTCGAACTGCCTGTAGTGAGCAAGTGTAAAGGTGGAGCCTTTACGCTTGTCGAACTGCTTGTTGTGGTTGCCATAATCGCGCTGCTGATAAGCATCCTCCTGCCGAGCCTCAGCCGGGCCAAGGATATTACGCGGGAGACGATCTGTTTGACACGTCTGGGCGGGCAGTTGAGGGGGCTGTTTATGTACGCCGTCGAAAACGGTGATTTCCTGCCGACCGGCCCGGACGCTCCGATGGGCCTGCCCATGCCCCCGCTGCCTTACAGCAGCATTGCAACCAATCAACTCTGGATCGGCGACATCCCGGCCTACAACGGATGCGGGGCGCTGATTGAGGCCCACTTGCCGGCGGAGGAGTTTTTCTTCTGTCCCGGCGACAACTCTTCCGACCCGGCGGAGGAATTGGCGAAACTGCGTGACCGCGGCGGTCAGGACGCCTACGGCTCCTACCTGTACAGGCAGCGGGACCAGGCCGAATCGGCCAGGCTCGACAGGCTCGGCCGCAACGACGACGGCGCGCCCGTCACAGCGCTGCTGATGGACATCAACAGCGAGATGCCCGGCATGCCCGCCCGCCACAATCACAGCGGAAGAAGGGTCAATGTCGGCTTTGCCGATTCCCACGCCGCCGGGTTCGACAATTCCGAAAAGGTCTTCACCCTCCGCGAGCAGGACGTCTTTAACCCCTTCGGCCGGCTTGACGAAATCCTCAAATACGCCGACTCACTAGGCCGGTGAAACCGCAGAAACCGGGACGGTTACCTATTTCTCATTCTTTCCCGTCCGGCGTGAGCGTCATGTAGCAGAAGGACGGGGCGATCATCGGCACCTTCACGGTGGCGTTGTTCTCTTCCAGCGTATCCTGCCCGGTCAGGACGAGATTGCGGCTGTGGTCCAGCACGTACCGCTTGCAGACGGCCTTGCCTTTCCACGGCCAATTCCTGACGGTTATCACAAATGTGTGTTCCCTCGCCCGGCAATTGACCAGCAACATTGCCGCCTCAGGCGTTTCGGCCAGACCCGCGAGCAGAGCGTACCCGGTGTGGGGGTCGTTCGGCGTCGTTCG
>DAOVFI010000340.1 GCA_030673005.1 Planctomycetales bacterium | reverse complement strand
CGCTTCGCCGAGACGAGAGCCTGGCGTAGCCCGATGAATTGTTTTTTCATTTTGTGTGCCTGAATTGCTCTTTTCTTGAAGCATTCATTACAATTAGGTGAAGAGTTTCTTTCAGAGTAGTTTGTGATATAATGTTGTTATAGTCATGCGAGGCATTTCAGGGAGAAAGCGAAAATGGGCCTGACCCACGTAGATGCGGAGATCGGGAACCCGCTGGAGCCTCAGCGGCATGCTGAAATAAGGTTCCTGGTGGACTCCGGCGCCGTTTATTCGGTGATACCGGCAGGAGAATTGGAGAAACTGGGCGTCAAGCCGTCGGGAGAACGGACCTTTTTTCTTGCCAACGGTCAGCCTGTCAAGCGCCGTATCGGCGAGGTCCGCGTTACACTCAAGGAACAGTCGGCGACGTGCGTAGTGCTGTTCGGCGAGGAAGGCGACAGCACGCTGTTGGGTGTAACCACGCTTGAAAACCTGGGGCTGATATTCGATCCCATGCGGCAGAAGATCATGTCTCTGCCCATGCTGCTTGCGGATATGCGGAAGTACTTTCTCTGATAAGAACGGACTTGAAAAAACAGGGGGACACCAATCATCTCTTGTATAGTGAAATATCTTTTTTTAATATCCATGATTCCCATTACCGGAGAAAAAACAGGAGATTTCTCCTGTCTTTCGGTATCTTCGTTTCAAACGTAGAGACAGATGGATGGTTGAAATATGAGCGAACTGCACAGGACAGTCCTTTACGACCGGCATGTAGCCGCCGGGGCAAAAATGGTGGACTTCGCCGGATGGGAGATGCCGTTGCAATACCCCGGCGGGATAGTGGCCGAACACCTGGCTGCGCGGAAACGCGCCGGCGTTTTCGACGTCTCGCACATGGGGCGATTCGTATTCGGCGGCAAAGGCGCAACGGCCTTTCTCCAGCACGTCCTTACCAACAACGCAGAGGCGCTGGATGCCGGGCAGGCCCAGTACACCATGATCCCCAACAACCACGGCGGGGCCGTCGATGACGCCTATCTGTATCGCTTCGTCGAAGATGAATATATCCTCGTCGTCAACGCCGCCAACCGGCAGAAGGACTGGGATCATTTCCAATCGCTACTGGGCGGGTTCGACGACGTGGAAATCGCCGATAAGTCCGACCAGATAGCGATGCTCTCGCTCCAGGGACCGCTGGCAGGCGAGATTTCAGGCGACCTTGTCGATTCCGGCGAACTGCCCGAACCGATGAGGAACACTCTTGGTTCCGTTACCATTAATGGCGTCGAGGTTCGCCTTGCCAGGACCGGATACACGGGCGAGCCGGTCTGCTTTGAACTGTTCATCGACAGCAGCGACGCGGCGGCGATCTGGGACCTCCTGATTGAACGGGGCGCAGAACCGGTCGGACTGGGCGCGAGGGACACACTCCGTCTCGAGGCCGGTCTGCCACTCTATGGCCATGAACTCGGACTCGACCCGGACGGGAAAGAAATTCCCATCTTCTCCTGCCCGCTTGCCCGCTTCGCAGTCAGCTTCTCGCCGCTCAAGGGCGACTTCATCGGCAAAGACGCCCTTATAAAACAGCACGAGGCATTCGAGAAAATCCTGGCGGAGGATTACTCGCTGATTGCGAACCTGCCGAGACGAATCGTACCGGTGGCGGTCGCCGGCAAGGGTATCGCCAGGCCGGGGGCGAAGGCGTTCGTCGCCGATAAGGACGTCGGGTTCGTTACCAGCGGGACAATGATCCCTTACTGGCAAACCGAAGGCGAAGGCTTGGCGGGCAGATTGACGGACGAAAAGGCGATGCGCTCGGTCTGCCTGGCCATGCTCGACAGCGATCTGCGTGAAGGCGACAGGATTGAGATCGAAATCAGGGGCAGGAGAACCGAAGCGGTCGTCGTTCCGTTTCACCTGCGGTCCGAAGCGCCCCCGTACGCCCGGCCTATCCTGTACGACCACGTCCTGGCCGGTCCGAAGGCGCCCGCGCGACGGACCGCGCCGGTGAAGGCCCGCGACCTGCTCGAGAAGGCGCTTGAAAACCACCTCTGGCGTCAGCGCGAGTGCATCAATCTGATACCGTCCGAGCAGACGCTCTCGCCCATGGCCCGGATGCTCTGCATTATGGACCCCGCCTTCCGCTACGCCGAACACAAGCCCCTCAAGGCCTTCTACGACGCGGACGTCTTCTACTACCAGGGAACCGACTTTATCGAGGCCGTCGAGTCCGACCTGGAAGAGCAGATGCGACTTTTCCTTGGCTGCCGGGAGGTCGAGACGCGCGCTGTCAGCGGGCAGATGGCCAATACTATCGTCTTCAGCGCGATGGTCGATTACATCAACAGGACCGATCGAAAACGCCCGCCCAGGCGCATCCGCTCGGTGATGAACAATCATATAATGAAGGGCGGGCATCTCAGTTCCCAGCCGATGGGCGCGCTGAGGGATTACGTCGCGCACGATCCGAGGACGGAAAGGCCGGCGGCGGTCAATTTCCCGGTCCTGACCGAAAACCCGTATAAAATCGACGTACCCGCCTGCCGGGAACTTATCAAACGCCACAGGCCCGAATTGATTATTCTCGGAAAGAGCGTAGTCCTGCACCCCGAACCGGTGGCGGAAATAAAGGCGTTCGTGGACTCTCTTGGCGTCGATACGGTGATTATGTACGACATGGCCCACGTGCTGGGTCTGGTCGGTCCGCACTTTCAGGAACCCTTCGCCGACGGGGCCGACATCGTAACCGGCTCCACGCACAAGACCTTCTTCGGCACACAAAGGGGCGTCGTCGCGTCGAATTTCGAAGAGCATGATGAGCGTTACAACCTCACCGAGGCGGTCCGTCGGCGGACGTTCCCCGGCTCGGTAAGCAATCATCATCTCGGCACGCTTCTCGGGCTGCTGATGGCCGCTTACGAGATGAACCATTTCAAGGACGAGTATCAGCCGAAGGTTTTGACCAATGCAAAGGCCCTTGCCGCGGCGCTGAAGCGGTGCGGTATGGACGTAGCCGGCGATGCGGACGCCGGTTACACGCAGACGCACCAGGTAATCGTCAATGTCGGTTACGGCAAAGGCCCGGAAGTTGCCCGTCGCCTCGAGGAAAACAACATAATCGTAAATTACCAGGCCTCGCCGGCAGAGGAAGGTTTTACCGCCGCCGGCGCCCTTCGGCTGGGGGTTTCGGAGATGACCAGGTTCGGGATGGAAGAAAGCGACTTTGAAACTGTTGCACAATTCATCTCCGACGTGGTAATTAATGACCGGTCGGTAAAAGAGAAAGCTAAGTCGTTCAGG
>DAOVFI010000135.1 GCA_030673005.1 Planctomycetales bacterium | reverse complement strand
GATGCGCTCATGCAGCGCGCCCGGGCTTTCGGGCATCGCACCAGCATGATCCGCCTCAAATTCGATTTTTCTCCTCGTTGCATCGTCCACGCGCCCTTTGCATTTGCCAACCTGCTTGATGAGGAAGTCTCGGCTGGCTGTGAGGCGTTTTATAATCTCTTTGAAAACACTGTCTATGTAGTTTTTTACCAAGGCGTTGGGGATCTTATGGGCGAGATTCGAATTGCGATGCGTGAAGCTGACCGAGATCTGGTCCACATCCTTCTCACGTACCGGCCAATCAACCTTGATGTCCTTTAAGAGTTCTCGGACGATTTTCTGCCTGGTCATCTGCCCTTCGGGAGAAAGGTATTTTCCCTTGACGTACTCCAATTTCTTTTTAAGTCCGAGTTCTTTGGTAAATTTATCGGCAAATTCGTCGAAGACTTTTTCGACGGCTTCTCGTCCGACCAACTGGTGCTTCAGTGTCTGCTTGATCGTCCCACACGACTCGGTGCCCCTTCCGAGGGTTTGTTCGGCGGCCGCATCACTTCGGCGCATGAAGACGGTTGTTCCGGTGTATTCGACTTTCAGGAAAGTGGCGCCCAGCAACACGACGATGGCGGCCAGCGACGCGCCAAGCAGAAACAACAGTTTCCTGCGTCGGTAAGCAGTCTTCAGAACATCAAACGGTGTTTTTTTCTCAGACTTCCTGGACATTGTCTCTCCGCCCTACCAGTCGGTATCGGTAGTCTTACTACCCGGTATTGGTTACGACCTCAAAACCACAGGCACGCCAACTTACCTGGCTATGAGGGTGGCCCTTTCTCTGCCCGCATCTTCCCTGGGCTGACCGTCATCTATCCATCTGGCCTGGCGTACCAACTCTCTATAGTCGCCTAGCCCATCGGACACCGCGCGAATCGGAGAGAAGATTTTTTCAACCGCCAATGCAACACTCGCAAATGGATTAGGCTGGACATAGATTATGTCGTTGGGCTTTAACAGGATATTATTCGACAGGTCGCCTGACTGGACCATTGCCATAAGGTTTATCGTTATTTTATAGCGTGGTTTGTCCTTGTCGGGAGGATGCACGCCCATTATAAGATACTGCCCGGACGGTTGAGTGGTGGCGCTGCCGCCATCCTGAGGCTCGGCACCGCGAACCACTATGATGCGCTCAGGCCAGGCGAGAGGAGTAGGTTGGGCCTTCGACAGTACGTCCAGAAACGTATCGCGACCGGTCCACTGCATCGGACCGGGACGACCGACCTGACCGAATACGTAGAACTTCTGGGAGTTGTACGCAACCATATCAACAGTCGCATCAACCTCCTCATAGTAGTCCTCGGCGGCTTTGGTCAGCAAATCTTCAATTTCTTTGGGGGTCTTGCCTGCTACATATACCTCCCCAATCAGTGGAACGTTGATTTTTCCGTCAGGCCTTACCTGCTGGGTCACCTCGTTTATCTCGGGCACGTGGCGGGAACTGATTGAAATAACGTCCGGAGGATACACGCGATAAACAACGCCTGAAACCGGGGCGCGCGACTTGACAAGAAAGGCCTCGACTTCCCTGGCGTCATAGCATCCCGTCAGTACAAAGCAGCCCGCCAGGCAGGCCAAAACGACAAACTGAAGATACTTCGCCTTCATTCTCATCGGACAACTCCTTAAAAAGCAACGACTCTTCACATAACGACGCAGCGCGCATCGTTACACCAAAGCCATTTCCATAACCGATAATAATTCATTAAAATCCACAATTCCTGAAAATAACCCACGTCCGGGGCCGATGCGAAGGTTCCTCTTGCGAGCGATAATCCCGATCCCCGAAGCATCCCTGCTGAATAATCTCGGTTCCGCTGTTCATCCCAACGGCCAAACTCCCTTTTGAGCGGAAGTGGGTATTTCCAAGCAAATTATTATATATTATCAGGCACAATTTGTAAAGCCTGTTAACCGTCCTGGGTGCATATTGATTTTGGTGGGTACCAATTGGTGGCACAGGTTTGTAACCTGTGCTGCTTCTTTGGCTGTTGGGCGTGCACAGGTTGAAAACCTGTGCCACCAGGTTACAAACCTGTGCCACCATCTAACTGTCCACCAAAATCAATATGCACCCTCCCGTCCCGTTACCTTCTTACAATCGCGCGCCAAAGCCATTACGTATCCTGTTATCGACACTTAAGCCTGTAAGGTGCAATACTTCCTTAACCGGCAATCCCTTTGCGGACAGGCAGGCCGATGCGTAGCCAATTAGACCGGGACGAAGCGACTCTGCTTTGCGCAGCGCTTCGCAGAGCAAAGAGCGAAGTCCCGGCATCTGCCTTGTCATTACTGAACGACCGTCCTGCATGAGCCGATAAATCCAAAGGCGCAGCAGCGCCAGGCGGAGGCTTACAACCGTTCGGAGCGGATCCGGGTGAACTCGCAATCCATGGGCAGACAGCAAATCAGTTCGTTCGCAGAGGTTACGTTCATCGAGGCGATTGCGCGCCGCATCCGCGTGGACCTGATCATCAAGCCCATTGCGCCTGGTTCCGACAGTCGTCTGCGCAGTCGATTCCTCGGCGCCTACCCGAAAGACCGGATAATCCTGGAAGTCCCGCAGGCTCGGCGGCACAAGGTATTCGTTCCCGTCGGATGGGACGCGGGAATGGCATTCTCCATGGGGCAATTCCTTCTACAGGCGCGAACGACTGTGCTGGATCACTGCCAGTTTCAGTTGTATCCGACCCGGCGTATCGACGGGCTGATCGTACAGCGCCCGACCAGGATAATATCGCTCAACAGGCGCAGCCACCCACGACACGAAGTCGATCCGTCGGCGCACGTTACAATGACTTCAATCTGGTCGGCAGAAGACCTCGCTCGCGGTGATAAGACCGCCTCTCACAGCGGGCAACTAAGCAACTGGTCGGTTGGCGGACTCGGCATAAGGCTTTCGGCGAACCTGCCTTACAGTCCCGGAACTCAGGTAATCGTCCGCCTGGACCAGGCCGGTTGCGACGAATGTCCCATCTTCAGAGCCGTTCTCAAGCATTGCACGCTACAGAAAAACGGTGAATGGATCGCAGGCTTCGGCGAAATGGTTAAAATCGAACCCGGCCAGGCGGTAAAAACGATTGAATCCCTCACCGAGCCGCAAGTCTGACCGAAACAGGCGAGTGCGAGCGCCGTGGTGTCGATGGGTGGCACGGTCAAGCCGAACGCCTGCCTACCGGCAGGCAGGCCGTGAGGCTTGGCCGTGGGATGCCGACGGACACGGCCAAGCGAGTCAAGGTCTTACGACCTTGAGCCGCTTGACCGTGCCACCCGGACATGACACCCGACCGTGCCACCCGACGCAGCCACGGCGCCCGGCATCGTATTTGTTCCTTAATAACCCCCCGCCGATAACCGATTCTATCTGGCAGGAAGCGTAAAACAGGCTTTTTTTGGTGGGATTGAAATGCTCAGGAAAACTACACGAATACTGGCGCCGCTTCTGATCGTGGCGATCGTCTTCGGGACGATCTGGTGGTGGCGCCGTATAAGCACAGCCGGCGCCGATACCCATACAGTCAATGCCGGCGAACTTGTAACGGGCGTAACGGTCTCCGGGACTGTCCGGTGCAGGCAGAAAACGGCCGTAGCCGCCCAGACCGTCGCGGCGGTGCGGCGACTGGCGGTGGACGAAGGTCGGCAAGTCGCCAAAGGAGATGTCCTGGTCGAACTGGACGACAGCGTCATCGCCGCCGACTGCGCCAAGGCCCGTTCCCGGCTGGACTGCGCAAGGCAGTTCTTCGCCGAACTGAAGGCCGGACCGCGAACCGAAGAGATTACCCAAGCAAGAGAGGCCTTCAAACAGGCCAAGGCCGCTTTAAACTTTGCAAAGACGGACCACAGTAAAATCGCCACCCTGCTCAAGCGTAACCTGGCCACTCAATTCGGACTCGACCTGGCGATCAAGCGTCTGGAGGTAGCCGAGGCCGGAGTCGGACAGGCAAAGGCGCAACTTAACCTGCTGCTGGCAGGAACCCGGCCCGAACAGATCGCCCGCGCCAAAGCGGAGGTCAACCTCGCCGAAGCCGACGTGCTGCGCTGCGAGACGCTGCGAAAGAAGTACATTCTCCGCGCGCCGCACGCGGGAATAGTAACGGTCAGATACGTCAACGTCGGCGAGGTCGTCTCTCCGGGACAGGTGCTGCTCCGCCTGGATAATATCAACGACATCGAGATTCGCGCCCAGGCCCAGGAGGTCCAGTTGCCCGACATTCGTCCCGGCGGCAAGGCGCGCGTCCTTGCCGATGCGTATCCGGATAACCCGCTGGAAGCGGTAGTCGAACACATCCTTCCCCGTGTCGATCCTGAAAGCGGCACGGTAACGGTGATTTTGAGGCTGACTCAACCGCCCGAAGTCGTCCTGATGGACGGGATGGCGGTCGATATCGCGCTGTTCCGCCGGGAGCGGAGCGGCGTGATAAGCGTTCCCGCCGAGGCCGTTGAAAGAGACGGCGAGCAGACCGTCGTGCATGTACGGGAAGGGAACTCGTTCGTTCGCCGTCCCGTCAACGTAGGCGCCGGCGACGGAAAACGGACGGAGGTCAAGTCCGGCCTGAAGGACGGCGAGGTCGTACGCCTCCCAATGAAAAATAGTAGTCAGTAGTCGGTAGCCGGTAGCCGGGAAAAACAGGCCAACTTTTCGGGTTACGAGCTACTGACTGCTAAATCAATCGGCTCATTTGATATGAATTGGTGTACCCGGGATCGACTATGAGACTGCCTTACGAACTACACCTGGCGCATCGCAACCTGACCCGCCATCCATGGCATACCGCCGCAATGATAGCGGGGCTGGCGCTGGCGGTGCTGGTGATGGTCTATATCCCCAGCACGATGGCCAGTTTCTACGACGACCTTATCGACCGCGCCGTCGAGCAGAACTCCGCACACATAACGGTCTGGCCGCTTGAGAAGGACCACGGGCAGATGGACAGGGCGCTGCGCAGGCGGTACGGGACCGGCGCGGTCCTGGCTTTCGACGACCGGACCTTCCCCCGCCAGCGCAACCTTACCGGCCGGCACGCCCTGACCAATCGGGTTGCCGAGACGCCGGGCGTGGCGGCGGTGGCGAGTTTCGTTACCGAGAACGCCACCATCAGCCGGGGCAACGTCAACCTCGGCGCGGTGATAGAAGGAATCGAGCCGGACGAATACGCCCGCGTCGTCAACATCGCCAAACACTTCCGGAACAACCGGGCGCCGAAACTTGGCCCCTCCGACGTCGCCATCGGCTTCCGCATGGCCGAGAAACTGGGCATCCACGTCGGCGAACACATCCACATCGCCACCGCGCAGACACAACGACTGATGCGCGTCAAGGCGATCTTCCGCTCCGGCTACTACGACAAGGACATGCACCACGCGTTCGTGTCGCTGCGGACCGGCCAGCGGATGTTCGGCATGGGCAACGAGGTATCGGGCCTGGCGGTCCGGTGCGGGGACCTCGAACAGGCCGGGGCGGTCAGTGCGTCCCTGGCGACGCGCCTGCAAAACAAGGTCCGCAACTGGATGGACGACAACGCCACGCTGCTGGCCGAGATCGCCACCGTCAACCGCGTAACGGTCTTTATCGACGTGCTGGTGGCGCTGGTCGTGTCGGTGGGAATGGCAAACGTGTTCAGCATGTTCGTCCTGAACCGGCAGAAGGAACTGGCGATCCTCCGCGCTGTGGGCGCTTCGCGCGCGTCGCTGCGAACGATCCTTATGCTGGAGGCGACGTTCATCTGGCTCGTCGGGACGATCATCGGCTGTACGCTGGTGCTGGGTGTGATGGTGTACGAACAGGAACATCCCTACCAGGTTTCCGAAGAGACCTACGGCATCGGTTCTTACGCGACCCAGCCGGTGCCGGAAGCGTTCATAGTGGCGTGCGCCCTGGCGGCGGTAACTATGATAGGCTCGGCCTTCTGGAGCGGTCGGCGCGCGTCGAAACTGAATCCGGCGGAGGTGATTTTCGGGCGATAAAAAGATGCTGCTGAAAGTGGAAAACCTGGACAAGCATTTCGGCGGGGCCGTTCCGCTCCATGTGCTGCGCGACATAAACCTCCGGATGACCGAGCGTGAGTTCGTCGCCCTGATCGGGCCGAGCGGCGCCGGCAAGACGACGCTGCTGAACATAATCTCCACACTCGACAGCCCCACCGGCGGGCGCGTCCTTATCAGGGACGTTGATGTCCACCGCCTCGCCCAAGGCGCGTTGAACCGGTTCCGTAACCGGCATCTGGGCTTTGTCTTTCAGGACGATTTGCTGCTGGGGCATCTGACGGCTCTTGAAAACGTCGCGCTGCCCGCCCGGATTTCCCGCCGTCCTTTCCGCCAGGCCCGCCGCCGGGCGGAAGAACTGCTGGAGCGGGTCGGACTGTCCGACCGGCTGAAGCACCTGCCCGGACAACTCTCCGGCGGACAGCGCCAGCGGGTGAATCTCGCAAGGGCGCTGATCAACGAACCGGACCTGCTGCTCGCCGACGAACCGACCGCCCGTCTTGACCGGGAAACCAGCCGTGGCATCGTACAATTGCTGGGCGAACTGAACGAGCAACTCGGCGTAACCATTCTGATGGTCACGCACGAGCGCGAACTGACCGACCGCGCCGCCAGGGTCGTAGAATTCCTCGACGG
>DAOVFI010000788.1 GCA_030673005.1 Planctomycetales bacterium | reverse complement strand
AGCTCCTTTTCGGATTCCAGAATCCTTCGCCTCAGATCGTTGCCGAGGATCGGCGGGTTCGCGGAGACGGATTGTGGTTTCAATTGTTTTACCAGTTCCCGCAGCTCGCTCGGCACGCCGAGGCTCGCCAGCAGCTCGACGTAGGCCCACGGCATATCCTCGATCCGCAGCCGCACGTCGGCTTCGTACCTGTCATACAATCGTCCGACGGCTCCCGGCCGTTCCCGGTCGAGGTACGAACGGGCGAAGCCGTCGAACGAATCGAAGTCCAGCTTGTTGGCGAACCCCAACCAGTTTCGACTGATCTGTACCGCCGTCACCCCGCACCAGCAACTCCGCAGCCAGTCGCAGGGGTTCCTGACCAGCGACACCCGCAGCACCGCCCCGTCGTTCTCCCCGGCGAACGGTACGTGAACAATGCGATGGGGGCCGCCGCGAAGGCCGGCGAGCCGCGACGCCTTCAGGAACCAATCCGTGCCTGTTCGCGGGGGGCAGGCGAACTCGAACAGTCGGTAGTTTATACTCACGTTTCGGTTCGTCTTTCTGTTTCCAGTATTATCTCGCCGATGTACCGCGCCACGGCGGGAACTACGGCGTTGCCCAGGCATTTCAACTTGGCGACTCGGTTGGGCACTCGATGGGCGGTTCGTCCAGCATATCGCACCAGTCTATCGGAAAACCCATCAGCCAACTGACAAATTGGGGGTTCAGCGGCCCACCAACTTCCTCCGCAAGACATTTTCCGTGCGTTCCCGCCTGCTGAGATGGTGTTAGTTTTGTTTGCCGATTCTCGTTTGGACTGCTGCGTGGTGTCGGCCACATTCTCACTGTATCGTTCAGGCTGATTTGCCTTTTGGCTCCGCCGGGCCTGCTGCATTGTTTCGTAGTCCCGCCCCGCTCGCCGCAATTTTTGTCCGGTGTAGGCCAAAATGAACACCCGGTCCCTGATATGCGGGGCACCAAGGGCGGCAGCCGGTATGCAATCGGATCGGACCCATCCTC
>DAOVFI010000441.1 GCA_030673005.1 Planctomycetales bacterium | reverse complement strand
ATGATGCCGCAGAAGAAAAACGCAGACACGCTGGAACTCATCCGTGGCAAATCCGCCACCGCCGTAGCCAATCTCACCGGCCTGCTGATGCTGATGAAGTCGCTGCCGTCCGGCTACAGCCGGGACTTGCAGGACGACAAGCGGTTCGCATTTTCGACCTTCGCAGCCATGAAATCAGCCTTGACGGTTTCGTCAAAAATCGTCGCCACGGTGCGGTTCTGTCCGGACCGCATCGCCGCCGACCTTGACGCCGGCTTCCTCGACGCAACTGCTCTGGCTGAATACCTGGTCAACAAGGGCGTGCCGTTCCGCACCGCCCACGGAATAGTCGGCGAACTGGTCGCCAACGCCGCCCGGACCGGCAACACGCTGGCGAGCCTGCCGATAGTAGTCCTCCAGGCCGCAAGCAAGGAAATCGCCCCCGACGTCGCCGAACACCTCGGCGCCGCCAACGTAGTCAAACACTACAAACCCGAAGGCGCCGCCGGAGCAAAACAACTGCGAAAACAACTTAATTTCTGGAAACGTAAACTGGAATAGTCCTGCTGCGTGAATTTGAATTCATCGAGTGGATACGCCGGCAGGGCCGGTTTGATCCGGCGGTGGTGGCCGTCGGTCCGGGGGACGATTGCGCGGTGCTGAACGTCGGCGGCGAGAAACTGCTGGTTACTACCGACCAGGTTCTCGACGGGGTGCATTTTTCGCTTACCGAGCACGGTCCGAAGGCAGCCGGGCGAAAGGCGGCGGCAAGGGCGCTGTCCGACATTGCCGCGATGGCAGGAGAGGCCGTAGCGATGGTCGCGACGGTAGCGGCGCCGAAGGGATTTTCGCAGGCCGATGCCGAGGCGATTTATCACGGACTGCGGGCCGGCGGGGATGAATTCGACTGTCCGCTGGTCGGCGGGGACCTGGCCGCATGGGGCGAATCGTCCGGTCCGATGCAGATCGGCGTTACGATTATAGGCCGGGCCGGCGGCGTCGAACCGGTCCTCCGCAGCGGCGCACAAGTCGGCGACGCCATCTGCGTTACAGGCGAACTGGGCGGGGCGTGGAAGAGTCGACGGCATTTGACCTTCAGGCCGCGGATCGTCGAAGCTCGAACTCTGGCGGGACAATTCAACATCAGCGCGATGATTGACATTTCCGACGGTCTGGCCGCCGATCTGGGACACATCGCTGCCGCCAGCGGCGTCGCAGCCGAACTGGACGCCTCGGCCATTCCCGTCCATGACGATGCCGCCGACCGGCAAAACCCGCTGTCCGCCGCTCTGTTCGACGGGGAGGATTACGAGTTGATCTTCACGATGCTGGCCGGCGAGGCGGATCGTCTCATCGCCGACCAACCACTAAGCGTGAATGTAAGTCGAATTGGCAATATCGTTGCGGGAACAGGTATGACGCTGCTTCGCGAAGGAAAGCGAGAAAAACTCGACCCGCGCGGCTGGGAACATGAAACGTAGGACATCGTTACCGTGGCACGGGCGCCTCGCCCGTAGAATCAAGCATGGCCGGGACCTACCTGCCGGTAGGCAGGCGGCCATGCCACGTGGCACGGGCGCCTGCCTGCCGGTAGGCGGGTCTCGCCCGTGGATACACTCACACTCATTGTGGTGAACTGTTGTTTGAACGTACGTGATGGAGACATTTGAAACAAGCAGTGTTTATGAAACGGTATCACTCGGCGAGCGACTTGCCGGGCGTTTCGATATCGGTGCCCTTATCGCTCTGGTCGGCCCTTTGGGATCGGGCAAGACCGCGTTTGTCCGCGGCCTGGCGCAAGGGCTGGGCGTGCTCGACGAGCGAGAGGTTTCAAGCCCAACGTACGTGCTGGTGCAGGAATACGCCGGGAGAGTGCCGCTCTATCACGTGGACCTTTACCGCCTGGTCGCCCCGGAGGCGGAACTGGCCGATCTGGGCCTGGATGAGATGCTCGCCGACGGTGTGGTCGTCATCGAGTGGGCCGACCGCGCCGCCGACGCCCTGCCCCTGCCGCTCTGGCGAATCACAATACAACCGACAGGCGTTACTTCGCGGCAATTTACTCTGGAACGAATTGGTTAGGATAAGGCTTTAACGATGGGTGCCATGTTTTCGCCCGCAGCGGAGGGAGTAAACATGTGATTACGTGAAAACATGCCTACACGCTCCGCTTCGCTTCGCGTGAAGGCATGGCACCCATCATTTCAATTCAACGCTGCTGGTTCCACCGTTTCCGGCAGAGACTGATTGCTAAGCCGACGGTCAGCAAGGCGAGTGTCGCCGGTTCGGGCACCGCGCTTCCCGACAGGCGGCCTTCACCCCAATCGGCAAGGACGATGTCAAGATCGTCCTGCCCGACGAAGCCGTCTCCGGACAAGTCCGCCCTGTGATTGGCCGGAGGGACGTTATCGCCCCAGTAG
>DAOVFI010000218.1 GCA_030673005.1 Planctomycetales bacterium | reverse complement strand
TTCAAGGAGCATATGGGTTATGACAAAGCATTCTCAAATCGACAGCATCGTGTTTCAACGTGAGATACCTGTCCGTCACGAGGTGGACGTATTCGTTGCCGGGGGGGGTCCGGCGGGTGTGGCGGCGGCGGCAGCGGCGGGCCGACAGGGGGCGAGGGTCTTCCTGGCCGAAGGGCACAGTTGCTTCGGCGGGATGGGCACTGCCGCGATGGTCCCTGCCTTCATGCAGTTCGGCGACGGCGAGAATTTCCTCGCTGCGGGTATCGGCGAATAAATCCTCGACCGCCTGCGGTCGGCTGGCGGCACCGGCCCGGACGATTCGACTGAAAACAGCAACGACGCCATGGTCGGCATCAAGGCAGAAGTCCTCAAACGAGTCTATGACGAACTGGTTTCCGAGGCCGGCGCGGACTTTACCTTCTGTACCCAATTGATTGCCGTCGAGACGGATGATAATCTCGTTGCCGCCGCTGTCTGCGCCGCGAAAAGCGGCATATATGCCGTCAAAGCAAAGATTTACATCGACTGCACCGGCGACGGCGACTTGGCCGCCCTGGCGGGAGCGCCGTTCGAGAAAGGCGACGAGCACGGCAACCTCATGCCGGGAACGCTGTGCAGTCTCTGGGCGAACGTCGATTTCGAGGCATGGAAAAAGTCCGGCTTGTCCCATCAGGACGCTCTGCCGAAGGCGTTTAAAGACGGGGTCTTCACCCATCATGACCGTCACCTGCCGGGAATGTGGCCGGTCTCCGGCAACATTGGCGGCGGAAACATAGGCCACACCTTCGGCACCGACGGTACGGATGAAAGGTCGTTGACCAGGGGACTCGTCTGGGGCAGAAAGTCGATGCTCGAATACGAACGTTACTACAAGGGGTATCTCAAAGGCTTCGAGAAGATGGAGTTGGTCGCCACCGGTTCGCTTCTGGGCCTGCGCGAGACGCGCAGAATAATGGGCGATTACGTCTTGTGTCTGGACGACTTTAAAAACCGGGCCGTTTTCGACGATGAGATAGGTCGGTATTCCTATCCGGTCGATATTCACCCGTCCGGGTCCGGTGAGTCCGACTTCGCGAAATTCAAAGACGAATGGGAAAACCTTCGCTTTGGCAAGGGTGAGAATTACGGCATTCCATACCGCTGCCTGGTTCCGCGGGAACTGACCAACGTGCTGGTCGCAGGCCGGTGTATCAGCGCGGACCGATACGTTCAGAGTTCGGTGCGAGTCATGCCCGGCTGCTACATCACAGGCCAGGCCGCCGGCACCGCGGCTGCGTTGGCCGTCGAAAAAGCCACCGACACCCGCAGCCTTGATGTGGCCGACGTACAGGCACGACTGGTCAAGATGGGCGCCTTCCTGCCGAACGCAAACAAGTCCTGAATAACCGCAGGCAAACCTGCAAACCGACGAACAGTTGAGTAGTGATCTGCCTTGCTGCGACGTTAAGTAGCGACGTCGGTAAGGTCTCTCGATAGCGGATACTTCACGATGTTGTTGTAAAAAAGGCGAAGCGACACACTACACACCTGCCAACCGGTAGGTGCGCAGTCTGTCGCTTCGCCATAGTATTATTTCACACGGCACCGCATGAATACATCAATTGGTGCGTAACAAACTACAATCCACCCGCCTACTTCTTCCTGCGGATCAGGAACAGGCAGGTTCCGACAGCCAGCAGGCTCAGCGTTGCCGGTTCGGGCACTGGCGTCAGCGTGATGTTCGAGACGCCGGTGAAAGCGCCGGAAAAATCGTCAATGTCGGCGGGGTCTATATGGAAGGTAATCTGGATGATCTCGCCGTACGGAAGATAGAACGCCTCCTTCAGGCTCCCGCCGGTAATCTCAAACAGTCCCTGCCCGACCAGCAGGCCGGCGCCGTCAATCACTTCGCACAGTTCCAGGCTGACAAGGTCGCCGGTCAACAGGTCCGCATCGTCGGCGTCCTTTATAATCATTTCCCCGCCGAGGAAGATGCCGCTTGCCATTCCGCCGGCGGAGTTGTCGGCGGACAGCGAGGTAGCCATCAGCAGCGAGCCGTCCTCGTAAGTCGTCTGTCCGACGGCCGTCTCGACGACTATGTCGGCCTCGTCGAAAACGCCCAGTATCCCGAGTCCGTATTCCCCGCCGGTCGGTGTGAATGAACTGTCAAGATAGGTCGCGTTAACACTTTCGATCACGGGCGTCAGCACGTACGCACGACTCGAACCGGACGGAGTGTATCCTTCACCGACGATCTGCCCTCTGTCATTGATACCCTTTGCCGACCAGAGCGTCCATCCGGCCTCGGCTGGGATAAGGTCATTAAGGTTGTACGTAACGCCGTTTTCCCAGACGAAGGCTCGCAGGCCGCCGGCGCCGGGAAGATACCCTTCACCGATAACCTGCCCGGACTCGTTGATGGCCCATGCCCAGGAGTTTCCGCCTCCGGGGATGTTCAGATCGATAACCTGCCCGTTTTCCCAAAGACATCCGTGCACCGTGCTGTAGGTGTCGTCGAAAGAAATTCCGGTGATCTGCCCGTTGTCGTTCACGTCATAGGCCTGGCTTCTTGTGAGCGATCCGCCCAGCAAGGGCAATTCGCTCATCACGCCGTTTTCCCAGATGACGGCCTTTGCGGCTGTGGATCCGCCGCCGTCTGATCCGACGATCAGCCCATGATTATTGATGCCGCGTGCTTTGCTTCTGTTGCTTCCCCCCAGGTCCGTCATCGTTCCGTTTTCCCACAGGAAGGCGTGCCAGTCGGAGTAGGAGTAGTTGGAATTGCCGACAATCTGGCAACTTTCATTTATGTCTCTGGCGCTGCCGCCCCAACTGCCGAGGACGCCCAGGTCTGTCATCACGCCGTTTTCCCACAGGAACGGGTTAGCGTTATGAGTATCTACTGCGGCGCAACCCACAATCTGGCCCGACTCATTGATTGCATAGGCCCCACTGTAATTGCCGCCGAGTGTTCCAAGGTTGGTCATTGTGCCTTTGTCCCACAGGAAGGCTTGTCCCCAATTGCCGGGGTCATTGGCCCATCCCACCACTTGACCGGCATTGTTGATTCCCCTGGCCTGGCTCCTGTGTCCGCCGAATGTGCCGATTTCCGTGATGACGTACATTGGCGGGACTTCTGCGTACGCACTCCCTACGAGGGTCAAGACACACAGCATCAATCCAATTACAATCCTCACCTTCATCGTTCTGCTCCTTATCCTTATCCATCTTTCCCCGGCCGAGTTAAAAGCCTACGGCCCTTCCTTATCCATACTAAGGCTGATGAAACAGGTGAGCAGCCCGTCCACTCAGCGCCTGACAAACCAAACTACCGTGAGCGCTTGAGCCTGTCCCCGCCGGACGTATCCCGCCCTGCAAGGACGAACAAACTTACATAAAGATGAATCAATAATGGGAACTCGGCCGTGCGGCCTGAGGCAGAAAACGCTGGAGCGAGTGACGCCCCTGCCCTTATGATGTAGAAAAATCGCTCCACCGCCCCCCTGCGGAACAGAGCATATACTACTATACCACAAATTCCGATTTTGTCAATAAGGAAATTCTGCTTTTCTTGATTTTTTAATCTTTGCGTTTATCTGGTGTTGTAACTAATAGATTGCATGGAATATAAGTTTTTTTACCGAACTTGCCGACTAAGAGTTGTTGACTGTGAATACCGGCGTGTTATTATCTTGATTGCGGATTGCGAAATTCAGTTTGCGGAATTTCAACCGGGAATTATATAAGTGCTTTTCCATCCGCAATCTACAGGCCGAATATACAGGAGCGAGGTATTTCGATGCGTCCGAGAAATCATTATCCGCATGATGGCCAGGAGGGCGTCTCCGGCAATCCGACACTGGAGTATTCCGGGGCATCGAGCGGCATTATCGCTTCGGAGTGGCAGATTTCAACCGAGGCCGATTTCCAAACGCTCATCTACAATAAAGGCAGGGACGAAGTACGAAGTCACGTTGCCCTGGCCGGGCTGCAAGGTCGGACGCGATACTTCTGGCGCGTCCGGGTCAGCGACGCCTCCAGCGTCTGGTCGGAGTGGTCGGAACCCACGTCCTTCACTACGATCGACACCGCCAATTTAGTTGTTAACATATTTCAGGACGGGCTTTACGGATATGCCGGGACTCGCGACGTCGATTTGCGTGGCAGTTTCGCAGACCTTCTCAATCCGGTGCATGAATGGAACCAGGGCAGGCAGGATGTGCTGAGGACGGGCCGTCGGGGACCTTACCAGCCCTCGGATGAGATTTACCGCTCCCTGCTGAAGTTCGATCTGACCGCCCTGACGGATCCGACAGCCGTAGTGAATGCCTACCTGACGCTCACCGGCTGGGAGCATACAGCGAAGGAACCATACGTGATGTACCAGTCATGGACCGATGTATTCCGTGTTCTGCGCCCGTGGGGGGAAGGCGCGGGAGTGGTTGGAGATGCCCCCGCCCAGGGCGAGGCCAGTTGGACATTTTCGGCCTATCCGGAACGCTGGTCGGTTCCCGGCGCTGCCGGCGTGCCGGGCGGGAATGCCGCTGCGGATCGTGATGCTGCTGCCTTGGTGCGATTCAAGACAATCAGCAGAGTCGGATACAAAATGGTGTTGTCCAGTTTCGATTTCGTAAGTACTGTTCGGGAATGGGTGGGTCACTCTTCGAGCAATCACGGCCTCCTGCTTCAGGCGGCCGACGAGTCGTTTCGTGAGGTTATGAACGTCGCGTCTCGCGAGCATAAAGACACGTCTTTTCGTCCGAAACTGGTAGTGGAGTCGCTGGAGCGAAGCCGGTTGGAATGATATTTAACCGAGGATGCCATGCTTTGATGTTCAGGACTTCGGCCCGACTTGCCGACAAAGAACTGTTGACGGTGAATGCCGGTATGTTATTATAATTGTGGATTGAGGAA
>DAOVFI010000449.1 GCA_030673005.1 Planctomycetales bacterium | reverse complement strand
GAACCGGCGGGGTGGCACGGTCAAACGACGTTGGGCCGTGGCTAAAACAAGAAGTTTCCAACCCGGCCAAACTTCTTTGGCCCGTGCCACCTTTCCGGCATTCCGGTTTTCACCGTTGCGGGTTGGGCAGGAGGAATGTATCGGTCGTGGAGGCGGGTTTTTCCTTACCGGAATATCTTGAAATCCCCTTTACCAGCCAGATGTTATCACCGCTGACGCCGACGCGGCAATCATTGGTCCATTCAACGTGAATGTCCAGGTACAGGACATTATGTCCGCCGTCGGGGTGGTTTTTGCTGACTGTATTATTTAGTTGGTCCGGGTGGAACTTCCCCCCGGCGAATACCGGTGTTGCGTCGGCGAGGATTGCCATTCGCCGCGCAGCGATAAGAAGTTTGGGCAGGTTCCGGCGCAGGGGAACGTTCAGGCTGTACTGGTAACTGTAATTGATTGACTGCGGCGATGGGAAATCCGTCATACCTTCGGTTACGGTGAACGGTTGACCGCCCGCCGCGCGACATTGGAACACGTCGGGCGCGACGTAAGCGTTGCGAATCAGCAGGAACAGCGCTGCCGAGTTGCCGGCGTATTTCCGACCCTTCCTGCCCAGCCAGACTTCGTCCCCTGCCGGAACGGCGGGCAGGTAGTCTTCGTTTCCGTTGGCGAAGTGGCTTATCGCCGTACCGATGGCGCCGACATTTGCGGCACAGTTGCTCCTGTCGGCCAGACGATTCGCCCGTCGCAATGACGGGACAAGTACGACAACCACCACCACGGCAGCAGCCGCCAGCGCAACCAACTCGCGAAACGAAAACCTCGGCAGCGACGTTCGACCTTCGTCGGCGGCGGCCGCTATCAGCGCCTCGGTCCGCCGGGCCGATTTGATTCGCGCCATCGTCCGGTCGGAAAGGTCCTCCGGCGGGTCCGGAACGCGGCAGCATCCGAGAACCGAGAAAGCCCGGCCAACACCTTCATGAAGCGCCGCAAAGCCGCCGTCCGTCTCGAGCCTGCGGCGAATCTGCTCGGCGTCCGGCTCGTCGCACCGGCCCAGAACGAATTCTATTACCAGACGCTCATCCCGCGACGGGTCGGGATTGATCTCCTCATGCCCGGATTCATTCATATCAGCCACCAATGCCGGCCGCCTTCCATCGCCGTGCGAACTCCTTCACAGCCAGGTGCAGGCGGCTCTTGACCGTCCCCAGCGGAACGTCAAGTATCTCGGCAATCTCCTTGTACGTAAAATCGTGAAAGTAACACAAAAGCAGAACTGTTCGCAGATTCTCCGGCATCCGCCGGACTATATTCTGTACGGCGTCGGCCGCCTCCCGGTTCTGAATTCTTTCATCCGGCGAGGGAATATTTGCGGGCATAAGATCGACGAAGCGAACGGCGTTTTTGTTTCCAGCCGACACCTCGGCATCAAGCTCGGCGGCAGGACGTCGAAACAGGCGGCGAAGGGCGTCGCGGGCCTTGTTGGCCGCTATCGTGAACAACCATGGCTTCAGACGCCGGGAAACGTCGAAACCGTCGGCAGAGAGATGAACCTGAAGGAACGTCTCCTGGAAGACGTCTTCGGCCAGGGTCGCATCTCCCAGGAACCGCGCCAGGAAATGATACAACTCGCGATAGTAACGGTGAACGAGCCTCTCGAATGCGCCCGCATCGCCCTGTGTGTAACGCAGCAGCAGCTGCTCATCAGAGACTTGCTCTTCGTTGTTCCGTCCTGTGCGATCTGTGCTTTTCATAATTGCGGGTTGGGTGCCGTGGTCGCTGTGTTTGCGACCAACGAAGACCTTAATAAGAATGCGTGCGGCGGGATTCTTTCCCCCCCGCGCATCCGCGTGGCCGCAAACACAGCGGCCACGGCGCCCTTCTGACGCAGCATCATAGTGACCGCTTCGCTCGGTCGTCAATTTTTTCTTGACCATCCGCGCCGACTCAACCAAACTCCGATAGTAGTAGTAGCCAGTAGCCAGTAGCCGGTAGCCGGTAGCCGGTAGCCGGTAGTCATTATTTCGTAAAGTGGACAAACAATAACATTCAGTCACTGATAACGGGCTACCGGATACGGGCTACCAAATTCCGGACGGGTATTATGGTTTCAACCAAAAATTTGCCGCACGAGACTTTATCGGCGCTGGTGGACGCTTCGGCGGCCATTAATTCCCCCCAGGGTCTGGACGACACGCTCCATGCCATCGCCGCCGCCGCTGCTGCGGTGATGCGGGCCGAGGCGTCCAGCGTCATCATGCTGGACAGTGCGCGAGGCAAACAGATCTTCCGTGCAGCCGTCGGCGACCGGTCGGACCAGTTAATCGGGCTGGAATACGAAGCCGGAGTCGGG
>DAOVFI010000751.1 GCA_030673005.1 Planctomycetales bacterium | reverse complement strand
CGCATGGGTAATCCGTAAGGGGCTGAAATGAACATTCGACACGCCATACTGACGGCGACTTTAGCCCTGGCGGCGTCCACAGCCCAGGCAAAGCAACCGCCCATAACCTTCGCACGCAGTGGCAAGATCGTTTCGGTGCACTTGGCAATGGACAAGGACCAGCCCGTTCAATCCGTCGTCCTGCGGGCCTACGGGCGTGTCTGGACAAAACCCGCAGCCGTGAAGGACGGAATCGCCCGTATCGACGTGCCGGCCGTCCGAGTGCCCGCTATGTTCCGCGTTACGCCCGTCAAAGACGCGAAGCGGACAGTCGGCAAATTGGTTGCCTACCCCAACCGTAATGTCGAATGGGACGAAAAAATCATTCTCTACTCAGTCGGCGCTCCGAAATGGTTCGACCAATGGGCCGAAGCAACCGGCCTGCCGGTGAATATCGCCGAATTTATTTCCTGTATTTCTAATGTCCGGCGGGTCAGGCCCGAAGGGCCGACAGAAGTTAGCCGGGGGCGCCTGCCTGCCGGTAGGCAGGTAAGCCCCCGGTTGGGAATGCCCCTTCTAATAAAGCCCCGAAGGGGCGAAAGAGCATTATTTGCAGCAAAGGATTCTGTCGCCCCTTTGGGGCTGGATGGTTTAGGGGTGCTGTCCGGGGGCTTACGCCCCCGGCTAATTTCTGTCGCCCTTTCGGGGCTAACCCAAACAGGCATTACAGAGATAAATAACCCTGTCAACCGGCGAAAACCGAAGGACAAGGACAAGAAGCAGGTTTTGATCATTGGCCGCAAGGTCGCGGGTAAAGAGTTTGCCGACACGCTCGCTATTGCGAAGAAACACAAGATCAACGTCCTGGTACTCGAAGCAAACTGGTTCGGCGGCAAATCAGGCAAGGTTACGGTCCAGCCCAAACAGATGGCTGGCGGGTTGGCGGAGTTGCGCAAGCAGAAATGGTCCAGGCCGCCGGCGTTTGGCTCACACCGCCTGCCCTGGCCCGGAATCGCCAACCGAGGGGCATGGATAAGCGACACCGAAGGCCTGCCATTGGTTGAGGCAATCGGCGGCCCGA
>DAOVFI010000682.1 GCA_030673005.1 Planctomycetales bacterium | reverse complement strand
AGCCACTCGGCCACGGTCGTCTTGCCCGACGCCGGCGGTCCGATAATGCTGATTAATTCTATACTCACTCAAATCACCAATAAATGCGTAGGCGTAGGCGTAGGCCGGGTCGAGCGGAGCGAGCCCCGGCGACCCAACTTCACGTGAATCCGCAATCCGCAATCCGCAATCCACAATCCGCAATCCGCAATCCGCAATCCGCAATCCGCAATCCGCAATCCGCAATCAAATTGCCGGGACTCCGCTGCGCTCCGTCCCGGCCTACTCCTTCGCCGCAAGTAATTCGGCGATTGTCCTGCCCAGCACGGGATGGACGACGGCCCCGGCAATCTGCGCCAGTGGCCTAAGGACGAACAGACGCTCGTGCATCATCGGATGCGGCAGTATCAGATTCCCGCTTTCGATAATCACCTCGTCAAAGAGGAGCAGGTCCAGGTCGCACGTCCTCGGCCCCCACCGCTGCTCCCGATTGCGGTTGCGCCCCAGTTCTGTCTCGATCTCCTGCATGACGACCAGAAGCGACTCCGGCTCGAGATCGGTGCTCAGTATCGCCGCGCCGTTCAGATACATCGGCTGGTCGGGCGGTCCGACCGGTTCGGTCTGAATAAACTGGCTAACCTCACGGACGTATATGCCTTCACGAGCGTCAAGAAGTTTCAACGCTCCCCGCAGCGTCTCTGCACGCGGCTCAATGTTGCTACCCAATCCGATGTAGGCTACGTGTTCCATTGTATCCGTTTCCACGCTTAAAGGGTGGCACGGTCAAGCCGGAGCGCAGCGCCTGCCTGCCGGTAGGCAGGGAGACTTGGCCGTGATGGCGCCCAGTTCAGGTGGCACAGGTTGCTTGGAACCTGTGTAGCCCCGAAAGCACATCCTGACCGTGGCGATGCCAAACCACGGCCAAGAAAGGTTGAGGCCTGACGGTCTCAACCTCCCTTGACCGTGCCACCCACATAAAGTCGCTTACCAAGCGAGTTTCGCCAGACGCCCGACTGCCTCGTTGATCCGCTCGGTTTCCACGGTCAGAGCCGCTCGGAAATAGCCCTCCCCGGTCGGACCGAATCCGATTCCGGGAATGAACACGACGTCCGCCTCTGCCAGGCATCGTTTGGCGAAGGTCATCGAATCGGCGCCGTCGGGACAGCGGCACCAGACGTAAAAAGTCGCTGACGGGGGCGTAACTTCATAGCCTAATTTCGCCAGACCGGCGCAGAGTGCGTCGCGGCGGGCCTGGTAAAGTTGCCGCTGCTGAAGGATTTCTTCTCGCTCGAA
>DAOVFI010000393.1 GCA_030673005.1 Planctomycetales bacterium | reverse complement strand
CGTCCAGGCACCCGAAAAAATTCGGGTTCTGAAGAACAACCGCGGCGGTCTTGTCGTTCAGTTCGGCGATGATCTTTTCCCGATCGGCCAGCCCCTCGCTCCAGGACGTCTGGACGAACTCGATGCCCAGGTTGGAAGTGTACGACCGCAGCATCTTGCGATAGACGGGATTGACGGTCTCATCGACGATCACGCGGTTGCGCCCCGTAATCCGCATCGCCATCATGACGGCCTCATAGACGGCGGTTCCGCCGTCGTAGAGCGAGGCGTTGGCCGCCTCCATGTCCGTCAACCGGCAGATGGACGACTGATATTCGTAAATCGCCTGGAGCGTCCCCTGCGAAACCTCCGGCTGATAAGGCGTGTAGGCGGTGTAGAACTCGCTTCTCGAGGCCAGGGCTTCGACGGCGGCCGGTACGAAATGGTCGTAAAAACCGCCGCCGAGGAAACTGATAAGCCCGGATGAGTTCCTGTCGGACAATCCCGCCAGGCGCCGACGGACCTCCTGCTCGCTCAAGCCCCCTCCGATCCCCAGCCGCTTGCAGCGAAGATCGACGGGAATGTCGGCAAAGAGATCCTCGGCGCTCATGCCCAGTTCTTTGAGCATCTCCTCACGCTGCCTGTCCGTATTGGCGATAAAAGGCATTTTCTACAGATTCCTCACATAATGTCCCATAGTTGTAGGGTGTGCAGGTTCTTTTCCCTGCACACCGAAAGCCGTTTGCTAATCGCGGTGTGCAGGATACAAAACCTGCACACCCTACAAACTGTAATGTCGAAGCAGCACTTCATATCAGGATTACAGGGATAAATCAAGAATCACGGGCAGCCCGGGTGCCGTGGCCGCGGCGTTTGCGGCCACGCTGGAACCGACTTGACGCAAACGTGGTCGCAAAAACCGCGACCACGCCACCAGTAATAAAACTATGGACAGGATAATGAATATTAGTTAAATATATGGAACTATGTCAACGAGAATTGCAAAGCGTCTGTCGCGTCTGGGAACGGAAACGGCCTTTGCCGTATCGGCCGAGGCCGCCGCCTTTTCAGCCGGGGGAAACAGGATATACCCCTTCCACCTCGGCGATATGAACATCCCGACGCCGGAAAACATCATCGAGGCGACCGTCCGTGCGATGAAGGACGGCAAGACCGGATACTGCCCGAATTACGGAATACCGCAACTGAGGGAAATCCTGGCCGATGACATCAACCGCTCGCACGGTACGAACTACACCGCCGGGAACGTCGCTATCCAGCCGGGGGGAAAACCCGTCATCAACAAGTTCTTCCTGGCGATGATGGATCCCGGCGACGAGGTGCTCTACCCCAGCCCGGGCTACCCGATCTACGAATCGCAGATAGAGTTCCACGGCGGGCGGGCGATACCTTACAAGTACGTCGAGGGTGAGAACAATTTTGAACTGGCGATGGGCGAGATCGAGGAATCCATAACGCCGAAGACGCGCCTTCTGGTGCTCAATGACTTACAGAACCCCACCGGGGCCGAATGTTCGGACGAGGAATTGCAGAAGGTGGCCGAACTGGCGCAGAAGCACGACCTGTTCGTGCTCTGCGACGAGGCCTATTTCGACATACGCTACGAAGGCCGATCCCATTCGCTTGCGTCCCTGCCCGGGATGGAAGAACGGTGTTTGATTCTCTACACGTTCTCCAAGCGGTTCGCCATGACGGGCTGGCGCCTCGGAGCGGCGGTCGGCCCGAAGGACCTGATAGACGTCATCGCCAAACTGAACGTCAACGACGAGTCATGCTCGAACCACTTCATCCAGTACGGTGCGATAGAAGGGCTTACCGGCGATAAATCCGGGCCGGAAGAAATATTGCGGGTCCTGAAGGATCGCCGCGACAAGACCGTCGAAATCCTCGACACGATAGAGGGCGTCCGCTGTTTCAAGCCCAACGCCACATTTTACCTCTTCCCGAACGTAACGGCTGCGATGAAGAAAAAGGGCCTGACGGATTACGAACAGTTCAGGAAATCGGCCTTGCATGAAACCGGCGTGTCATTCTGCACCCGCCGGCACTTCGGCCGCCCCCTGCCCGACGAGACAGAACTTTACATCCGCCTGGCGTACTCGGGAATCGACACCAACCAAATCGAAGAAGGACTGGCGAAGTTCAAGACGTTTGTAGAGAAGTAAAAGCCCGCCTGCCGTAGCCCCGAAGGGGCGTCGGATACCTTTTTTCCTTCCAGAAGATTGAGCTGGGCCTCGCTCTTCTCGGCCCAGCCTACCGATTTGGAATGGTTGAGGCAGATATTGGGGATTTTCGAATTGCTGCTATAAGAGCAATGAGGTTAAACATGTTCCAGAATAGCAGAACGGAGCAATACAACAGCAAAGCCACTGTTTCTGCGTCAAACTCAATCTCCCTCCAAGACAGCCGCCGCGTCAGAAGGGGGACCAGCAACAACAGATAGAGAACCGTAACGGGGATGGCTGCAAAAATCGCTTTGCGGCTCCCATGGCAGACCTTCAGGCCAAGCCATAGCAGCAGTATTGACACGGGGTCAAAGAAGAAAGCATCTAACCGCAACCATGAAAACATGCTGAAAAGGAATTCAAACAGCGCAAAGTAGAAGGTTGTCAGACCCGCCAGGCGATAGGTAATACGAATGCCAGATGGGTTCTTCATAACTACTATAAGAAACAAACGAATCGCCACAGTCAAGTGTGGCAGGCACGGGAATCATGGGATGACGGAACATGAGTATGCTCAAGAGGAATACGGGGACAGAGAATACGGGAACAGAGCA
>DAOVFI010000243.1 GCA_030673005.1 Planctomycetales bacterium | reverse complement strand
TGTGATTCTCATCGCAGCCGGGTTAGTCGGCGCAGCTGCGATAGTCAGGAAATACATCCGTTTCAATCCCTTGCCGTTGACTCGTCAACCTCGCAATCCGCTGCCGCAACCGTCGTCGCCAAAAGGTCTTCGCGTCGTAATCGAGAAATCCGCCCACCGGCTGACGGTCTATGACGGCGACAAGGTCGTTAAGGTTTATCGCGCCGCCTTCGGGCCGGGCGTCGGCGACAAGGTCTGCGAGGGCAACCGCTGCACGCCGGAGGGTGAGTTTTACGTCTGCGTCAAGAACGACCGCTCGCGATTTACGCTTTCGCTGGGGTTGAGTTACCCCAACATCGAGGACGCCAAGCGCGGCCTCCGCGCCGGCCTGATTACCCAGGCTCAGCACGATGAAATCGTCGAGGCGATCCGTCGCCGCCGCCGGCCGCCGTGGAATACGCCGCTGGGTGGGGAGATTATGATCCACGGCTGCGGCTCCGACAGCGACTGGACACTCGGCTGCGTCGCCCTGGACGATGAGGACATCATAGAACTCTTCGCCGCCATACCGCTCGGAACCCCTGTAAGCATCCGTCCGTAAGGAGCGAGTAGGGTGTGGGAGGTTCTGTTTCCTGCACACCGCGACTTACTGATTCACGCCTTGTAAAAGGTCTAATGCTTGACAAATGACCGGACCGATGTATTTTAAGCACCCTTGTAATCGGTGCGCGGGCGAACCGGTCGCTCGCAACAGGGAAGGCGGCGTGCGGCTGCACGCTGAGCCTCAGACAGGAAAGGAATCGAAAATGAAAAATGGTTTGCTGTTGCCGGTGCTGTTGTTGGGGATTGTAACGTTGTTGCTTGCCGGAAATGCTTTTGCCGACAACGGAAAAGAGGATTCCTGCCAGTGTCCTCTATGCAATTTCAAAAAGCAGTCCAAAGAAAACATTCCGTGGCTTGACTGGGGCGCCGACCTGCGCTGCCGGGCGATCTGGAGCAAGAACACCCGGGGGCTGGACGATACGAAACATGGCGACGAGCGTTTCTGGCAGCGCTATCGAAGTCGTCTTTGGGGTTCGGCCGAAACGCCGATAGATAATCTCAAGTTCAATATCGGCCTGGCGTGGGAGTTCAAGAACTTCTGCCGTCCGAGAGGCGCCCCCGGCAGTCGGCATAATATCCGAAATACCGACTTCGACGAGGTCGTCTTTGAGACGATGAACTTTGAATGGTCCAAGGCGTTCGGACTGCCCCTGACCGTCAAAGTTGGACGGCAGAACATCAGAGACCTGAACGACTGGCTGATCGTGGATGGTACGCCGGGCGACGGCTCGCGGACGTGTTACTTCGACGCCGTTCGCTTCACGTACGATCTGGCCGAGTATAAAAGCACCATCGACGTGGTCTATATCGACCAGTACGCCGATTCCGACAAGTGGCTGCCGCCCATTAACGACCACAGAGACAGCCACCAGATCGAGAACGACGAGCGCGCCGTCATCCTGTACGTCAAGAACAAATCGCTCAAGAACACGCAGATCGACGGTTATTACATCTGGCGCAGGACCTGGAAGGAACTGCGCTGCGGGTGGGATTCGGACCTGTCCACTATCGGCGGTCGCGTTACAGGCGACATCGACGAGCACTGGAAGTACTACGCCGAACTGGCTACTCAGGTCGGTTCAAAGGACGGTTATCATCTCTCGTCCCTGGGCGCCAACAGCCGGTTGAGTTATTTCCTCAAGGACAGGTTGAACAACAACTTCCGCGTCGGATACGAATACCGCGGCGCAGGGCATCATCCGCGCGAAAACTTCGACATTCTCTGGGGCCGATGTGCCGGGTACAGCAACCTGTACCGGGGAAAACTCGACGCCCTTGAAAATAACAGGGCGATGTTCACCAACCTGCACCGCATCAATTTCGGCTGGTCGTTCGACCCGATGAAGAAACTGTCGCTGCACAACGATTATCACCTTCTCTTTTGTGACAATAACCAGAGCGACGACCTGGGAAATCGCTTCTCCGAAAGCGGCTGCCTACGCGGGCACCTGTTCACGAGCATGTTGAAATACAAGTTCAACAAGCACATCAGCGGGCATCTGGTCGGCGAGATCCTCCTGCCCGGCGATTACTACACCGACAGGAGCAACGACGTAGCCCTGTTCCTGCGGTATCAGCTGGTCTTTACGTTCTGATAACCGCAAAAAGCAATGACATAAAACAGGCCGACCCGAAACGGGTCGGCCTGTTTTTTACAGAGAACCGGGGGGATTAACACGACCACGCGGGTCAGCGTTCAATTTGCCGGACGGATTGTTTTTTACTTCGAAATTCGACACCTGCCTGCCCTTCGGGTCTGAGCCTCAGGGTCGAAGACCGGCAGGCAGGTTCAGCGTTCGTTATTCGACATTCATTTTTTACCTGTTTGTATTACCTCGCGTTGTCGTGTTAATTCATTTCACTTTATCTCGCGGCGCCTTTCCCGAGCCGGTGTAATATGCGGTCGTGTCCTTCTCGAAGACCTGAATGACGCCCGTTACGTCCATCTCCAGCATGTGAGGGACGTCCATCGGGCGGGGCATTTTGCTCTCGCCGCTGACGCCCATGTAATGCTTCCCGACCTTTTCAAATGTGTTGCCGGTGATTTCGTGCGGCACTTTTGCAGTAACATAGATGCCGTAACTGAGGTTGCGGAACACGTTTCCGCGGACGACTCCTCGTCCTGCCCAGCAGCCCAGCGCGCCCTTGCACTTTTCAAAGATGTTGTACTCCACGACGAATGAACCCTTCGGGGTCAATCCGGCGTGAACGTCACACTGGCTGAGGTTGTCGCCGGGGGCGCAATCTTTGACATCAAGGATATGGTTGTACCGGAAGAGGTAATGCGCCTCGCCCGAATTCGAAGTAACCGTGTGGCGATTGGAGTGAAAGATGTTGTCGCACACCAGGACCATTGTCCCGTCGTTGACGGAGATTATGCCATACCCCAGGCCGCTCCAGCAATTGTGATGGATGATGCAATGATCGACCTGGCCTATGGCGCCCTTGCCGAAGTATAAGGCCCGGGCGAAGGCCGTTACTTCGCAGTGGTCAACGCGGATGTTTTTGACGTTGAATGCCCGCAGGCAGCAGCTGTCGCTTACATTCGCAAACGTGGGATTCATTCCGTAGAGTCTCATTCGGGTTAATCTGACGCCGTCGCCGATTGCCTGGAATACCTGGCCGTTCTTGACCGATGAAATATCCGTCTTCGAACCGGCGCCCAGCAACGTCAGCCCGGCGGGGATATTGACGCCCTTGATGACGTATTTTCCGGCGGGCAGATAGACCACCGGCACGCCGTCGGCTGCGGCCTTATCGCAGGCGGCCTGGACGTCGGCGGTCGTAAATCCCTTGACGGTTATCCTGTCAGCCAGTTCGCCGGGCGCCAGTGGAACGTCAGGCCCAATGGCCTTGTCCCGCGGGCCGGGCGTGGTGCTCCAGGTGAGCATTGTGGGCAGTTTCTGTGTCGTGAAACTGTATTTCTTGCTCTTGGACTTATTCCCTGCCTCGTCCGTACATTCGACCGCGAAATGGTATTTCGTCCCCGGTTTCAGGCCGGTCAGGAGGACACGATGAAATTTCACATTTGACGGTTCCTGGGCCTTCGATGTGTATTTTCCGGCGGAAGTCCCGTAACTTACTGTGCTGACTGCCTTTTCGTCGGTTTGCCATTCTATTAGCGCGGTGTAATTGGCGGTTTTCCCGGCGTTCATTTTCAAAATCTTCGGACCGGTCTTATCCCTCGTCAGGCGAATGTCAGCAACTGTGGTCTTGCCCTTTTGCACCTTCACATCTTCAGCCCGTGTCTTAAAACCCTTCTTTGCGATGGTAAATCGATACTTGCCGACAGGGACGTCAAGAGCAAATGCCCCGTCATTGCCCGTTACTATCGAAAACAGTCCCAATGAAACATTCACTCGTCCTACCGGCTTGCCTTTACCGTCCACGATCCTGCCTGAAACCGTTCCCTTCGGGCAGGTGTCGGAATAGACCTTGAGAATCTCGGTGCCGCTCAAGGCGCGGGAATAAATCCTCGCCTCGTCGATTATCCCGTCGAAGAAACTGTCAAACCTGCCGTTTGCGTACCACGCCCCGATGAACAGGTCGGTTACGGAGGGGTGTATCTTCGGCAGGGCCTCGGCCGTGAAGATGTCCTCGCGCCCGTTGAAATAGTATTTCATCGTCTTGCCGTCGGAGACTGCCGCTATGTGCACCCACTCGTCTTTTGGGATGACCTGGTTGGAAGAGGCGCACCACCTGCATTGAGACCCGTCGGAAGAAACGGCGAAATTCACTCCCGCTTTGGCCGAATCTATGTCCAGTTCTATGCTGCGCTGGCCACCGGCCGCTTTGCGATAGTAAAACCATCTTCCGAAGATCGTGTGCCGGGCCGTCAATGGTGTCTTTACCCACAC
>DAOVFI010000569.1 GCA_030673005.1 Planctomycetales bacterium | reverse complement strand
ATGGCGGCAGCGAATTCTGTCGTTGATTGGCGATAGCGCCTCTTGTGAGGAGTTGGGTCGGCGCGCACGAAAGTGTGTTGAGGATAAATACAGTTGGTCCGCCCGAATGCAGCCGCTGGTGTCGCTTTGTGAGAGGTTTTCGGAAGGTGGCACAGGTTTGTAACCTGTGTCATTCGCGACAAGGTAATGTCCGCAATGATTGAAGGAAGCACAATTCTTTGTTTCGCTAGCGGTTACGACGCACCGCCGACCAGTAAGCATCACGTGATGCACCTTCTGGCGGAGCGGAATACCGTGCTGTGGGTCAATTATCACGCCTCCCGCGCGCCGACGGCGAGTTCTTCGGACCTGGTGTATATTGCCAGGAAACTCGCCCAGGTCTTCACGGGCGTAACCCGACCAAGGAAGAATCTTTATGTGCTGACGCCGCTGGTGATTCCGCTGCCCGGTTCGCCCCTGGCCAGGAGACTCAACCGTACACTTTTGATTAGCCAGATAAGGTCGGCCTTGTCGCGTCTGCGAACCGGACCATTGCAGATATGGTCGTTCACGCCGGACATTTCTTATGTGCTGGGGTATTTCAAGGCCGAAAAGGTCGTCTATTACTGCGTCGATGATCATGCCTCGTTCTCCGGATACGACAAGCAGCAGGTGCGTCGCGACGAGGCCGACCTTTGCCGGAAGGCCGACCTTGTAGTAACGACCTCGATGGCCCTCCAGCAGGCAAAGCAGCCGTTGAATCCGAATACAATTCTAGTGCCGCACGGTGTGGATTATGACCATTTTTCACAGGCATTATCGAACGCTCTGCCGGTACCGGCCGATATTGCCGGAATCCCGCACCCGCGGCTGGGCTTTTTCGGCCTGATCCGCGACTGGGTGAACCTGGACCTCCTGGCCGAGGCGGCCCGCCGCAGGCCTGAATGGCACTTCGTCCTGCTGGGCGATTCGACCGTGAACCTATCGACCTACCGCGACCTGGCGAACATGCACTTTCTGGGTCGCAAGCCTTATAAGCAGTTGCCGGCCTATTGCAGACAGTTCGACGTCGGCCTTATCCCCTTTAGAATCAATGACTTGACGCGAGCGGTCAATCCGATTAAACTGCGTGAATACCTTGCCGCGGGCCTGCCGGTGGTCTCGACCCCGCTGCCGGAGGTCAGGCAGTACGAACATCTGATTAACATCGCCGATTCAGTCGATACGTTCATTGATGCGATCGAGTCTTCCCTTGCCGCCGACCCAGCCGGCAGGGAGAAAAGAACCCGCGCCATGACCGGCGAAACCTGGCCTGAGAAGGTAAGGCGGATTTGCGATAAACTCGAGAACTAATCCCGGCCGCGTCAGGCCCGAAATACGTAAATAAGAAAAAATGAGCAAAGCCCGCATATACGCCCGCAATCTCATCGCCAACTGGGTCGGCCACGGCGCCAACCTGGTGGTGATGTTCTTCCTCTCGCCCTTTGTTGTGAACACACTGGGCAAGGTGGAGTACGGCATCTGGAGCCTGCTGATGGTCCTGACGGGCTATATGGGCATGCTGGATCTGGGTATCCGCGCCAGCACCGGCAGGCATATCATCCTCTACCTGGGCAAGGAGGATTACAAGGCCGTTGATGAGACCATCCGGACCGGCCTGGGCTTTTTCTCCGTCATCGGCCTGCTGATCCTTACCGTAGGGCTTTGTCTGGGTTGGATTTTCCCCAGC
>DAOVFI010000482.1 GCA_030673005.1 Planctomycetales bacterium | reverse complement strand
GATTCGTTTATAAGTAAGATGGAACGTCTGGTGGGCCGGTGATTGCGTCCCCTGCCAGTCGGTCGGCCAAAAAAAAACCGAAAAACAGGAAAAGAAAAGGGAAAATGAATAAAAAATAGGCAACCGTCCCGGTTTCTCCCCCGGTGGGATGCCGCCCCTACAGGACAACCCGCTGGCAGCCCATAAAGCGATAAACGCGCTTTTTGCCGGCCAATAATGGTTCAAGGGCATATTTCCCACCCGTAGGACAAAGCCTGCGAGTTATTGTGGTTGAATGAAAATCTTTACAGAATTTCGAGGAATCGAACGTTAGGTTAAAGGTGGGCCTCCGTTTCGCTCCGGTCCAGCCTACCTGCTGTGTCCTCTGTGGTGAGAAATGCTGGACGGCGGTTTATTTTTTCCGAAGCGATTTCGCCAGCGCCCGCCACATCGTCGGCAGTTCAAGGACGATAAGCGCAGCGGTCGCCCCTCCTACGTCGGCAATCCAGTCCAGAAACGAATCTTCCCTTCCGACCAGCGGCTGGGTTATCTCATCAAGCGCCGCGTAAGCGAGCATCACAAAGAATACGCACACGGCCCGCTTGAGACCGTCAACCCGATAGACCCGCAACGTCATCCAGAAGACCGCCGCCAGGCCGAAATATCCGACAGCGTGGAGGAATTTATCGGACAGGCCCCCTCGCAGCACGTAGCCGGGTGGGATGTGCGTGGCGATAAGTGCGCTTACCCAGATAACCAGGCAGACCGAAAGAACTATACGACGGCGGCGTATGATTTTAGAACGGGAGATCATTACATTGCATTGGGCGATGGGACGGCAGGGGTTTCTGTGGTTTCGGTGTGCTCCGGCGCGTCCTCGCCGCCGCCTGTAAGTGTTTCGACCGGGTCCGATGCGCTCGTGGCGGATGCGTCCGGGGCGCAGACGGCCGAAGCGTCGGCGTCAACCTGTGCGTCCGAATCGCTGTCGGAAGCGAAGGCTGCGAGGAATTCCTCGCTGAGTGCGTTATAGTCGGTCGCCCCGTGACTGGACGGGTCGTAATGGCTTATGGTCGTCCCGTAACCGGGACACTCGGCGAGTTTGACGTTGCGGCGAATCTGCGATTGAAAGACGCGAGCGTCGGACCACGGCGTCTCGCCGCCGCGGGCGGAAGCGAAAAATTCCTTCACGTCCCGAACCACTTCTCCGGCGAGGCGCGTGCCCGTCTCGAACATACAGAAGACCACCCCGGCGACCGTCAAGTCCGGATTAATCCGACGCCTCACCAGCGAGACGGTCTCCAGCAGTTGCCCCAGTCCCTGGAGGGCGAGGAAGTGCGGCTGGAGGGGGATCAGCACCTCCCGCGCCGCAGACAGGGCGTTCAGGGTCAGCAGCCCCAGGCTTGGCGGGCAGTCAATCAGGATGAATTCGTAAGCAAACGGCTTCGCGTCGATTCGATCGCGGAGGATCTGCTCCCGTCCCACCGCACCGGCCAGTTCCACCTCGGCCGCCGCAAGGTCGATCACCGACGGGATGATCGTCAGGTTCGACTCGATACCGACCGCGGCTTCCGCAAGGGACGTATCGGCAGTCAGAACGTCGTACATGCCCGCTCGTTCCGACATCGGGTCGATGCCGAAGTGCATCGTCAGGTGCGCCTGCGGATCGAGATCTATCAGGCAGACTTTATGTCCGCGGGCCGACAAGGCGGCGCCGAGGTTGGCCACCGTCGTTGTCTTGCCTACGCCACCCTTCTGATTGGCTACCACAATCGTTCGCACAACCGTCATTATAGGTTCGTCTGCGCATCCGGCAAGTCTGATGCGACGGCGAAAAAAAAGCAGTAAGCGCCGCCGTGGCAAGGGCGCCTACTGCTCCCGAGATTAAAATCATCTCGGCCGTTTCTTCCTGGCTGTTTTCTCAGCCGTGGTGCTATTTCTTTTTCTTCTTCGTTACTTTCTTCGTGGCCTTCTTCTTTGTGGCTTTCTTCTTTGTGGCTTTCTTCTTTGTGGCTTTCTTCTTCGTGGCCTTCTTCTTTGTGGCTTTCTTCTTTGTGGCTTTCTTCTTTGTGGCCTTCTTCTTTGTGGCCTTCTTCTTTGTGGCTTTCTTCTTTGTGGCTTTCTTCTTTGTGGCTTTCTTCTTTGTGGACTTCTTCTTTGTGT
>DAOVFI010000769.1 GCA_030673005.1 Planctomycetales bacterium | reverse complement strand
TGCTCGACCTGATGTCCGTCGCGGCGAACCTGCTTTTTGATCTCGGCGTTCAGGTGTCGGACGGCTTCATCGCGCCATTTTTTGGCGTCCTTGAACTCCGGAAACATTATCGCGATGAACGCAGCGCCCTCCGCCTCCATCAACCCGTGGTTCTCCGGCGTGAAGTGCTTGACCAGGTAAGAGGCATGGTCGTGGCAACTGTTCAGGAAGACCACCAGCACTTCGGGCGTAAAGGACGGCGAGTCGAGGAAGTGCCGGTAAAGCCCCATCCATGAATGTCCGCGGATGCCGGTATTGAGTCGGTGCCAGGCCCAGCCGTGTTTGGGGGACCAGGCCCCGGCGTGCCTGGGGTCATGCGGGCTTCCGTTCTTGCGAACCCAGTCCAGTAATTGTGCGGACCACTCGCGCGCGTACTTCTCATCGCCCGTGTGCCAGTAGGCCTCGGACATGTCGCTCCAGAAAGGCGTTCGATGCAGTTGACATTGCCACTGTATGTCGCGGACGGGGCTTTTGAACCAGTCGATGTCCTTGCCCAGGAAGTGAGGCGGGTAGCCGAGCGTGTTGATGAAAATGTGCTTGAGTGCGGCATCGGCGACCTCCAGGTTGCGATTGCCGGCGTATTTTCCGCGCGATTTCTTCCTGTCGGCGCGGTTCACGAAGTGCTTGACCGATTTTCGCGCACGGTAATAGGCCAGAAGTTCCTTCGCCGCCTTTGCCGGGTCGTCGGACGCAGCCTTGACCTTCTCAAGACCCGGACGATCCAGGTCCAGATGTTTCAGCAGGATTTTCATTGACTCTTTCAATCTCCGCGCGACCAGACCGGGATTATCGACTGCCAGTGTGGTAAAGGTATGTTCTTTGGTTTTCGAGGTGTTTTCGCCCATATCTTCGCTTTCCACTGTAAAATAATATTTTGTATTTGGAGTGAGTCCGGTCAGGATTATCCGGTGAGATTTCACATACGAAGTCTCTTCGACCACCTTGTCATACCTTCTTGGAGATGTGCCGTATATGAGCGTACCGG
>DAOVFI010000445.1 GCA_030673005.1 Planctomycetales bacterium | reverse complement strand
AGTTATCTACGGGCTTGCCGGGCGCCATGCCCTCACCCGTTTTCGGGGGTGGGCACCTGTCTGCCGCCAGGCAGGTGTTTACGCCTTTCGCTTCGCTACAGGCGAAAACATGGCACCCTGCAAATATTTTAAATAATCCGTGTAATCCGTGTAATCCGTGTAATTCGTGGATTGATTACGGATTACTGTGCCTATCGCTGTCGATAGACGATCCTGGCTTTGGTCAGGTCGTAGGGGCTGATCTGGATGAGGACGTGGTCGCCGGGAAGGATGCGGATGTAATGCCGGCGCATCCGCCCTGATATGTGCCCGATGAGTTGATGCTTCTTCTCGCCTATCTCGACTTCCAGGCGGAACATCGCGTTGGGCAGCGCCTCGAGGACGAGCGCTTCAGTTTCAATATGTTCGGTCTTACCCATGTCTTTGCACTTATTTTCTCTACAACAGAGAGAGAACTATAACCTTTTGCTGCATCAACGTCAACGGTTTGAGATAATTTCGTTTAATATATCCCCCGGCTCCCGGCTGTCCGCCTTCGCTATGTACAGCGATTCAGAATAAAGGGATAAATATCAGGTAATCGGGTAGCCCGTAGTCAGTAGTCGGTAGCCGGGAAAAACACATTCTTTTTATTGGCTACTGGCTACTGGCTACTGGCTACTGACTACCTGCCTTCGCTAAGGCTGCGGCGTAGCAGGCCGGCTGCCAAATCCGCCGTTGACAGGTTCGGACTCATACCCCATTATCGGGCGCAGTAAATTCGGAGATTTTTTTATGAGGTGTTTTACGAGTGTCTGAGAAAACGACGGATGACGGGTTGATTCGCAACGTCGCACTGCTGGGGCGAATCGAATTAACCGACGAAGAGGCTCAAACTTTTGGGCGGCAGTTGGCCGAAATCGTCGCCTGGGTGGACAAGTTGCAGGAACTTGACACCGACGGCGTCGAACCGATGGCCCACGCACTGGACGTCTGCAACGTCCTGGCGGAGGACTTACCGGGCGAGTCGCTCCCGTCGAACAAGGCCCTCGCCAACGCCCCGGCCCGAGACGGGGACTTCTACAAAGTCCCTAAAGTCATCGGAGATTCGCAATAATTCGTAATCAGTAACAGGGTGGTCCCCGCCACGTTTAGCCGTCGTCGGTACGACGACGAAAAGTAACGACGAAAAGAGACATCGGCGGCGATTGGAGATAATTGTGAGCAATATCCTGAACCTGTCCGCAGTGGAATTGCGAGACACTATCGCTTCCGGTGATGTCTCCGCCATCGAAGCGACACGCGCCTATCTTGACGCGATCGAAGCACTGGATGGTCAGGTCTGCGCCTTTAACGAGGTTTTCGGCGAGCGGGCGATTGAAAAGGCCGAAGAGATCGACAAAAAACGTTCCGCCGGCGAGCCGATGGGCGTTCTGGCCGGTGTGCCGGTGGCTCTCAAGGACAATATCTGCACGTCCTTTGGCCGGACGAGTTGCTCGTCAAAGATACTGGAAAATTTCCACGCTCCCTACGACGCGACGGTTGCAGGAAAACTGGAATCAGCCGGAGCGATTATTCTCGGCAAGACCAACATGGACGAGTTTGCGATGGGCTCATCGACGGAGAACTCGGCCTTCGCCGCGACCCGTAACCCGTGGGATACGTCGCGCGTTCCGGGCGGTTCGTCGGGCGGATCGGCGGCTTCCGTCGCGGCGAGGATGTGTGCGGCTGCGATCGGTTCGGATACGGGCGGGTCCATCCGCCAGCCGGCTGCGTTCTGCGGTTGCGTCGGTCTCAAACCAACCTACGGCCGAGTCAGCCGATACGGACTGGTGGCCTTCGGAAGCAGCCTCGATCAGATAGGCCCGCTCTGCCGCGACGTTGCCGACTCGACCCTGATATTACAGGCAATCGCCGGACACGACGGGCGCGATTCGACCAGCGTCGATAAACCCGTGCCGGATTACCTCGCTTCGCTGGAGAAGCCTATCGAAAACCTTCGCGTCGGGCTTATCAAGGAGTTCCATTCCGAATCGCTGGATGCTGAAATACTCGCGGCGGTGGACAAGGCAGTGAAAATCTTCCGCGACGCGGGCGCTGAGATCGTCGAAGTCTCGCTTCCCCACAGTCGGATTGACGTTGATGCTGACGGGCGATTGTCATCCTATGCCGTGGCGTGTTATTACCTCGTAGCCACAGCCGAGGCTTCCAGCAACCTTGCCCGTTACGACGGCGTCCATTACGGCCACCGCACAGCAGAGAAGGTCGGCGGTATCGTCGAACTGTACAGCCGGACACGGGCCGAAGGCTTCGGCGACGAGGTCAAACGCCGCATCCTGCTCGGTACGTACGCCCTTTCGAGCGGCTACTACGACGCCTACTACCTCAAGGCACTGAAG
>DAOVFI010000058.1 GCA_030673005.1 Planctomycetales bacterium | reverse complement strand
ATCCCGAGGCGGGGGTGCGTTTCAGCACGTACGCCGCATGGTGGATAAAGCAGGCCATCAAGCGTGCGTTGATAAACGCCGTCCAGCCGGTTCACATCCCCGACTACATGGCCCAGCAGGTTACCAAGTGGCGTAAAGCGGTAAGGGACCTGGAGGAAGAGCTGAACCGGACCCCCACGACCGAGGAAATTGCCAAAAAACTCAATATCTCGCACAAAAAAGCCGCAATGATTTACCAGGGCATCACTGCCGTCAATGCCCCCACGCAAATGCTTTCCGACGAGCCACAGACACTGGCGGAAATGATCCCCGCAGATAACAGCGGTCCCGAGTCGCTCTTCGAGGATGAGTCAAACGCTGTTATCGTTAAAAAACTGTTGGAGCGGTTGCCTGAGCGCGAGCGGAATATCCTGATATACCGCTTCAGGCTGGACAATACCGAAGGTCCGCCACGGACGTTCAAGGAAGTGGGCGAACTTATCGGCCTGACGCGCGAACGCGTCCGCCAACTGGAAAAAGAGGCGTTGGTCCGCCTCCAGGTCCATCTCGACGACATGCTGTAAGCAGTCAAGGAGATGTCCTTTTTATACTACAGCGCAATTTATTTCAGGTAATCGACCTTTAGGCCCTTCGGGCCTGAAAAACGATCATTTGGGATAAGTTGCGCTGTAGTATTTATATCATCCCTTTATATCCTTTATATTCCGGCAGAAGCGGTCGGTCATGCCGGCGATGTAGTCGCATATGACGCGATAAAGCCCGTCGTTGCCAATCCGATTCGAGTATCGTTTCGGCAGCAGGGACGGGTCGGCTTCGTATGTCCGGAAAAGTTCCGTTATAACCAGTCGGGTGTCGGTTTGGCGTTGCCGGGCGTCGGCGTGCAGGTACACGTTTTCCAAAAGGAACTGCTGCAACTGCCCAAGATTTCCGGCCGATTCGTTACTGAAGGCGGCGCACCGCTGCGGGTTTTGCTGCACATCGACGGGGCGGAGCGGCGCGGCCGCCGTGTTCGCCTTTCGGCGTCGAGCGGTTACGAGAAGGTCGAGTCTCCGAGCTGTTTCGGCCAGGGCGTCATCGGTAAGGATACTCATGACGGATCGGCAGGCGCAGATACGCTTGTGAATCTCGCGCGCTTCGGGCATCGCCCGCTCGGCCAGTCCCCACGCCCGGCGCCACAGCTCCAGACCGCCCAGTTGCTCCAGAGTTATCCACCTGGCGGCAAGCGCATCCGACAGGTCGGCAGAGGTGTATGCAATCTCGTCGGCAAGATCGACCAGCTGGCCTTCCAGCGGGGCCGAAGGAATGTCGGCGAACTCCTCGATTTGAGGACTGTCGTATCGCGTCTCGTGCCTTGCGAGGCACAGGCGGACGGCGTTGGTGAGATTCAACCCGCGGAAATCCGGATACGGATGTTCGAGGTAATCGACTACCCGCAGGCTCTGGCGATTGTGTTCGAATCCTCCGTTACCGGCCATCAGTTCGTTCAGCACTTCTTCGCCGGCGTGTCCGAAAGGCGGATGTCCCAGGTCGTGCGCCAGTGCGACGGCTTCGGCGGCGTCCTCGTTGACGCGCAAGGCCCGCGCCAGCGTCCGGGCGACCTGGGCGACCTCCAACGTATGCGTCAGGCGGGTGCGGTAGTGGTCCTGCTCGTGCGGGACGAAGACCTGCGTTTTATAGTCCAGCCGGCGAAAGGCCGAACAGTGAACGATCCGGTCGCGGTCGCGCTGGTAGCAGGTGCGGTAAGGGTGCTCATCTTCAGAATGGACCCGCCCGCCGGCATCGTCTGCGCGGAGGGCATAAGGCCCCAGTAAGGCTTCCTGTTGTGCGTGATGGTCAAAAAGCGTCTTCAAAGTGATTTGTCCTGATCGTGGGGAATTCCGTCATCCGCCAGGTAAGAGTTCAGCCATATGCTTCAAGAAAAGAGCAAGTCTTTCCACACATAGTATTTATCACTACGGTTGTTTGGAGTGATAAATACTACCCCTGCGCGGGTGGCACGGTCAAGCCGAACGCCTGCCTGCCGGCAGGCAGGCAGTGAGGCTTGGCCGTGATGGCGCCCACCACGGCCAAGTCTTCGACTTGACCGTGCCACCCGTCGCTACGCGCGGGGCAGATTCAATTCAGCGGACGCTTCCCGCAGTTGTTCATAAAGTTCCGTCAGCGCCTGCGAGACGACTCGCACGTCGCCGATGACGGCCATGTAGTTGGTGTCGCCGCTCCATCTCGGCACGACGTGCATGTGCAGGTGTCCCGGCAGGCCGGCCCCGGCGCACCGACCGATGTTCATGCCTATATTAAAACCTTCCGCCCTGATGGAATGGGCGAGGAGCCTCTGCGTGTCGCGCGACAGCGCCATCATTTCCAGAAGCACGTTGTCGGGCATCTCTTCCATACCCCCGACATGCTCGTTCGGGGCGATAAGCAGATGCCCTGCCGAATACGGGAAGCGGTTCATCATCACCAGGCAGTTTTCCGTCCGCCACAGCAGGAGGTTTTCGGCGTCGCGGTCGGTTTCGTCGCGCGCCCGGCAGATAAAGCAGCCGTCCCGCCGGTCGTTGAGCATATTGATGTACTCAATCCGCCACGGTGCGTGGATGTTGGCCTTTTTTCCTGTATTTTGCGATTGTTCGTTCAAAACGTTTGTTTCCTCGTAACTATTCACCCAATTGCAATGAATGCTTTAAGAAAAGAGCAAGTCAGGCACACAAAATGAAAAACAATTCATCGGGCTACGGCAGGCTCTTGTCTCGGCGAAGCAAACCGTATCCGGCTTCGCCCCGACGAGTCTTTTGGAATTTTTTTGCATTTCTCCGCTCCTAACGGATGGCGCGACGGGTGGCACGGTCAAGTCGGAGACTTGGCCGTGGTGGGCGTCATCACGGCCAAGCCTCACTGCCGGCAGGCAGGCGTTCGGCTTGACCGTGCCACCCGGTAAGACATAGTATTTTTCACTCCAAACAGACGGAGTGATAAATACTATGTGTGCCTGACTTGCTCTTTTCTTGAAGCATATGGCTGAACTCTTACGTTTCCTTAAATTCCGCAGTTACTATATCCGCCAGACCGAACTGAAAGCAACCGCCGGGAAGACGGCGATGATGGTTAAATTGCGGTTATTGACAGGGCATCCGGGGAATGATACGGTTTGGGGAGCATGAAAAACCTGGCAAAGGAGCAAATCATGCTTAGAAGAAGGCTGATTCTGACGACATTGTCTGCATTGACTATAGCGGCTGCGACTGCGACGGCCCAGACGACGCGCCCCGCCGCCGCATATCGCACCGGGACCGTCACCCGTTCGCGCATACATGTGCGCTGCGGTGCGGGCCTGAACTTCTATCCCTGCATGATGCTGTCGCACCCGGCGAGAGTCCGCGTCGTCGGCCAGGCCGGGCGATGGTATAAAATCATCCCGCCGGCGGGCTGCTTCAGCCTCATATCCAAACGATTCGTCAGCGCCGAAGGCAACGTCGGCACGGTAAAGGGGACAAACGTGTGGGTCCGCGCCGGCAGCGGTCTGAAACTCTATCTCGACCACTCCGATCACCGTCAGACCAAACTCCATACCGGCAATAAGGTCGCCATCGTCGGCGAGCGCGGGAATTTTTACAAGATCGCCCCGCCGCCCGGCGTGTGCATGTGGATTGCATCGCAGTACGTCCGGCTATCGCCTTTGACCGCAACGACGCTTCCGACCCGCCCGACGACAACAATGCGGGCGACGACCCGTGGTGTGATCGTAACAACAACCCAACCGGGCCTGTTGAAGGACGCAATGGCGGCGTTCATAGCCGCTGAAAAGGCGCTCGAAGTCGAATTCAGGAAGCCGCGGGAAGCCAGGAACCTTCCCGCCCTGCTCGAAAAATACCGGGCGATCAAACTCGCCGCCGGAAGCCCGCTCGCCCCTTACGTCAGGAAAAGAATCAAGTTTATCCAGGGCGAAATTGATTTACTCAGGGACCTGCGCGAAGTGGCGGCGCTCGTACAGGATGCACGGGCCAGGCAGGTCAAACTCGCCGCAGATCGACGCCGGCTGGAGCAGAACCTTACGACGACCCGCCCGACGGTCGCCAGGGCATACGCCGAAGAAGGCATCCTTGCCGCCAGCGAGGTGTACACCGGCGGCGCGACCGGACCCAGGCAATATATCCTCACCGATCCGGACAAACGCTTCGTTCACGCATACGTCCAGTGCACCACAGGTATAGTGGATCTCGCCGGGTACGTCGGGGCGCACGTCAAGGTGCTCGGATCGCCGATTCGATATGACAAAGCGCTCGGTCTATACTTTATAGAGGCAGAGCAGATCGTGGTGATCCGCCCAGCGCCGCCTCCACCACCAAAACCTAAACCAAAACCTAAACCCAAACCAAAACCCGAACCGACAACTAAACCGGCGCCGAAACCTGAACCGGAACCTGTAATCAAACCGGCGCCGAAGCCGAAGCCAGAACCGACGACCAAACCGGCGCCGAAACCAAAGCCGGAGCCTACAACCAAACCGGCGCCGAAGCCAAAACCCGAACCGACGACCGAACCGTCGCCGAAACCGAAGCCCGAACCGACGACCAAGCCGTCGCCGAAGACCGCAACAACCACACAACCCGTGGCCAAAAAGAGGCGGGTCGGTTACAGTTACCTCGTTATCCAGGGCGGCATACGTACCCGACGGGAGGCCGTGGACATCAAGCGATTCCTGAAGTCCAAAGGCGTCGATTCGACAATCCATCGGATGCCCCAACTCGGCATGTACATGGTAAAAGGCATGCTGGGTTTCCGGAGAATAACCTCTCGCGGGACTCGGGCCGCTATCGCCGAACACTTAGCGCTGATCGAGCGATTGGGCAAGGAGTATCAAAGCCGGGGCGGGCGATACAACTTCCGCCAAAGCCACCGCGCCATTCCCTGGTTGATTACGGAGCGTGGCGTCCCTTCGAGCGTTAAACCAGTCCCGACCCCGAAAACACTGCCCGTCGCGCCGACCCGTCCTGCGCCGAAACCCCCAAAGACAAACACCACCGAACCGTCATTACCGAAAACCGGTCTGCCCGAGGCGGACACAAGCACAAAACCGACCTCCGATACCGAAGTTGACCCGAATGAATATGAGTAGCGAGGAATAATTGCAGCCGGTAGCCGATAGTTGTAGATCACCGGTGCGCTTTGGGGTGCTGTTTGTATTGGCGGGTTCCTGCCGAATAGCCGAAATGTGGTTAGAGGCTATATTTTCCATTCATTTACGGCTTGGTTCAAAAAATGATGATTTTGTGTAACAGTTGGTAAGTCATCCACAATGTTGTTTTGTAACAGGCCCCCGCTTTTAGCGGGGGTGATTAAAGGCCTCCCACCCCTCCACCCTCTTTCCCCTCCCGCCGGCCGTCGGCCAGCGGGAGGGGCACGTGGGTGGAGGAAATTATAAGACGGTCGCCCTATACCCCCGCCTACCGGCAGGCAGGCCCGCTGAAGCGGGGGCCTGTTACAAAGCCTAAAAGGACACTCTTGTTCGCAAGTGTTACCTCAAATTGAACCAGGCCTCGTTCACCAACTTATTTTGAGGAGAACCTAAAAAGGGATATCCCGGTGATTCGTTGGTTTCCCGGATATCTATATATGGTTACCGGTTTACCGGCTACCGGCGGCCAACCTTCGACTGCGAGACAGTTCCGGTCTGATGACGTTGTTGAGATAGCGGTGAAGGGCGTCGCCCGGACAGGCAGTGGCGGCATTGGGCGCGTCGCGGTGTCCGATTACGTCCGCCGGTTTTATTCCGTACCTCGCCGTCAGGAATCCCAGCAGTTTTTTCAGGCTCCTCAACTGCCCGGACGAGGGCAGCGACTTCGAGCATTTTCCCACCAGGCAGATCCCTATGCCGTAATTGTTATATGCGTTATTCGGCGTACCGCCGCAGTGCGCGCCCCATTTCTGTTTGCCCCATCGGCTGCCGATCTCGACATGTCCGTCCCGTCCGCCGCGTCCGTTGGTGATGACAAAGTGGTAGCCCAATTCGTCCCATCCCCTTCGCCGGTGTGCGCGATCGAAGAATTTGGCAGAGCCGAAATCGGTGGCGCTGTGATGAATCACGACCCATCGCCACGGGCGCTCTTTCGTCGTCGGGATCCATTCTCGCGGAAACCGGGCAACGGGCCGAACCTGGCGCGGGCGAATTTTTTTCACAACGGTCGTCCTGGAAGGCGAAGGCCGGTCGGGCTTGAGGATCGAATACTCCGGCAGGTCGGCCAGGACAGCGCGAGGCGGGGTCTGGCAACCGGTGGCGAACGCCGATAATAAAAATAGGCCCGGGAGACAACACAGCATCTTCATCGCTATAGACCGTCGTCGGGACGACGGTATTGCATCATCGTTCATTTCCGCTCCTCTTCATTTCAGGATAGTCATTCTAAAGGACGTATCGGTCTTCAAGCCAGATTTTCTTTTGGATTTACGCTCCGGTTTCCGGCAGACTCAAAGGGTGCATGTAGATTTTGGTGGTTCGTTCTCTGGTGGCACAGGTTTTCAACCTGTGCATTTGCCCGTATCGCAAGACGCACAGGTTGAAAACCTGTGCCACCAGTTTCACCCACCTAAATCTATATGCACCCGACTCAAAGTCCGTAGTGCAATCTGTTGATTATCTGTGATACAATCCTTGTTAATATGGAATCATGGATGCATGGAAATGATTGAAGAATCGAATACACCCTCTGACGCCTCCGTCGAATCGACCGACGGCGAGCGCCCGGCCGAACAGCCCGACCGGTCTGCAACAGAAAAAAACGCACCGCAGGAAAACAAAGGCGGGCAGGTAGTCGTTCGTTACGGACGGATGAAGAATCTTGGCCGGTTCCGCCACAACTTCAAGTCGCCGCCCGTCCACGGGGCGAAGTTGGTAGTCCGCACAACCCGCGGCACGGAACTGGCGACAACGGTAATAAACGTCTCGGACGCCGATCTGCCGTGGAACATAGGCGATGAATCGCTCAGGCAGTACCTTGAGGCCTCCGGTCCGGACTACCCCTTCATCAGCGGCGGAAGGGTTCTCAGGCGAGCCAACCCGCAGGACATCAACGACCAGCACCACCTCGACAGGTCCGCAAACGATGAGGCCGGTTTCTGCCGGGAGCAGATCAGGCAGCTGGGTCTGGATATGAAACTTATCGCCGTCGAGCATCTGCTGGGCGGCGAGCGCGTCGTGTTTTATTTCACTGCCGAGCATCGCGTGGATTTTCGAGAACTTGTCCGACGACTGGCGAGTCAGTACCACACGCGGATCGAGATGCACCAGGTAGGCGCGCGCGACGAAGCCAGGTTGCTGGCCGACTACGAGCGCTGCGGAAGGCAGTGCTGCTGCCGGGAGTATCTCAAACTCCTCAAGCCGGTCTCGATGCGAATGGCAAAGACGCAGAAGGCGACGCTGGACCCGGCGAAGATTTCGGGGCGATGCGGGCGCCTTATGTGCTGCCTGCGATACGAAGACGCCACCTACGAAAACCTGCGGACAAGGCTCCCGAAGAAAAACACATGGGTCCGCACCGCAGACGGAGTTGTCGGGAAGGTGCTGGAGGCTCAGATAATCACGCAGCTTGTCCGCCTGATGCCCGCCGACAGGACTCAGGTAGTCGTAGCCAACGAGGAGATCGTCGAGCGCGGGTTGCCCGCGCCGCCGGTCGCCCAGACCAAAGTCGCCCGGCCGGCAAGGCATTCCCCCGGTAAGTCGGCCCGTGGCGGGTATGCCCTCGATTCAACCGCAGAGAAGGCGGAGACACCCGGCGTGCGGGAGAAATCTTCAGCCGGTCCGCCGGACAAGCCCCCCACGGACACCCATAAAACACAGGCAGGGGTGACTCAACCGTCGTCCGAATCTGAAGGCGACGAAAAGAAGAAACCGCTCGAACATCCCCACGCCGGACAGGAACCGCGGAAAGGTCAGCCGGGACGATCCTCCCGCCGGCCTAAAGACGGACGAAAACGCCGCAAGAATGCTCAACAACGAGGCGGGAAAAAACCCGGACATCCCGGTGCGCTCAGCGCAGCACCGCAGGTATCCTCGCAATCATCAAAACCGCAACCGGCCCAACAGAACAAAAAGAAACGACGACGTAAACGCAAAAAGTGAGGTAACAGTTCAGCCGTTTGCAAAGGTTCGAAAAGGATTTTGCAGGGATGTTGCGGAAAAGAGAATGTTGAATATTGAACGAGGAATGTCGAATGTCGAAGTGAACAGAATTTGCGAAAAGGTTATTTTTTTACTTCGTAATTCGAAATTCCCCGTTCATTATTCAATATTCATTTTTTTTCTTCATCCCTGTGAAGCCTTTTCGGGCTTCTGCATGCGGGTGAAGTGTTATAAAGCGAGAAGGGTGGATGATGGGATTCGAACCCACGACCCCCTGGACCACAACCAGGTGCTCTAACCGTCTGAGCTACATCCACCGCGAAGCGCCGGTTTACGCCGACTCCGTAGATAAGCACACTTTACCGACAAGTCCCGGCGTTGTCAAGACTCCCCGAAAACCGCAACCGGCTCGGTAATCGGCGATACATCCGGACCGTTCCGGACAATCGCAGCAGATAAAGCCTGTCATACGCCGGCGAGCGCGCCGTCGATGCTGTCGTAGATGCGGAACAGTTTGGTCAGGCGGGTCGTCTCCAGCAGTTCGCGGACCGACTGGACGGGGCAGACGAGTTTGATCTGCCCGGCGTGATGTCGGCACTTGAGATAGGCGACGATTATCGCACCGAGTCCGACCGAGCAGATGAAGTCCATCTCCCTCAGGTCCAGTACGATAACGGAAATCCGCTCGTCAGTGAGTTTTTCGAGCGCCTCCCGAAGACGGTCGGCGTCGGACATGGAAACCGAACCGACGACGCTGACTACGGCGGCGTTACCGCGCCTGTTCACATTCAGCTGGAGCGGTTTGTTATGGGTTGTAATTGTCATTATTGCCTCCCTGGACCGTGCCTGAAGTGCCTTGCGGGTTCCGTCTTGCCCGAAGGTCCGCAAGGCGATTCGGGTTCGGCCCCGCTCGAATGGACGGTCGATTGGCCGACGCTCGTCGGAAGTCCCGAACACCTGTGTTTTACCATACGAACCTTGTTGCCGCGATCGTTGTAGCCCACTTCATCCATATAGGCGCGCATCAGCATGATACCACGCCCGAACGGCTTTTCGAGATTCTCGTCGGCGGTGGGATCGGGTACGCTCGAAGGGTCGAACCCGTCGCCCTCGTCGATAACGGTAATGGTGGTGAGATCGGCGCCCACGTCGGCGCTGACCGACACCTTTCTGCTGCGGTCGAACTTGTTTCCGTGCTTGATGGCGTTTATAAGGGCCTCTTCCAGCGACAGGCGGATAGCGAAGCAGGCATCCTCGTCATAACCGGCGGCCCTGGCTTGGCCGAGAATCTCCTCGGTCAGACGCCGGGCAACCTCCAGATCTGTAGGAATGCTCTTTTGGATCATTTATTACAGCCAATATTGTCGGCCTTGAGGCGCCGCAGCGGCAACGGCCTCGTCACGACCGGAGTAAATCTGAAATATCTCGTCCAAACGGGTGATCTTGAAAACCTCGAAGATCGACGGACGGATGCCGCACAGCAGCAATTGCCCGTTTTTTTCCTGTATGCGTTTATGGACTGTAATCAGCATCCCCAGCGCACTGCTGGACATGTGTTCGACGTTGGCGAAATCCATCACGAGACCGATGCTGTCGGCCTCGGCTATCATACCGGCGAGTTCTTCACCGATCTGCGCGATACACGCCTCGTCGAGCATCTTCTTATCCAACAACTCGACGACCGAGATGCCGCCCGCCTTGATAACCTTCAACCGAGGTGCCTGATTTTCCATCGGTTCGCTCCTTTCGCCGAACTCGTTCAGACCGAATGATAAGAGAGCCGGACCTGTGATGTCAAGTACCACAAAGTTTATCGTAACATTTCAGCCCCTTGCAATAGAAACAGTTGGTAGGGTGCGGCAGGTTCTGTTTCCTGCACACCGAATCGCTTACCGAAGACCGCTTAATACGATATTCGGATACGACTCGGGCGCCCGTCGCGCGGGGCCGGTAAGGACAACTCGACAGTTTCAGTTTCGCGCAATTGTGATATCCGCTGGTGCGAAAAACCCAGGAACTTGTTTTTATTGTCATAGAATTCGCACAGGACGTATCCACGGGCGAGCGCCTCGATGGTCAGGCGGGCAGAAAGATGCTCACCCGCCCCGGCGAGCAGACGCTTGAAGTCGGATTCGTTCAGCGGAAACGCCTTTCCGCGCTTGAGGGTTAGAACCACCGCTTTATTTCTGCGATCGTAGGCGCGCTTCTCAACGGTGAAGTAATCCTTGAAACTCTCCATATCGACCTTAA
>DAOVFI010000114.1 GCA_030673005.1 Planctomycetales bacterium | reverse complement strand
TTCATTTCGCTTATGTTCTGCGAAGGATTCCAATGAAAGTCTATCTCGAGACAATGGGCTGCCAGATGAACGTGCTGGACAGCGAGTTGGTCCGCTCGCTGCTGCGCGAGTCCGGGATGGAGATGACCGACGACGCACGGTCGGCCGAGGTGCTGCTGTACAACACCTGCTCCGTCCGCGACCACGCCGAGAACAAGGTCCACTCCCGCCTCGGCTGGGCCTGTCAGCGAAAGGCCGGTGGCAAACGGCTCGTCATCGGCGTTCTGGGCTGCATGGCTCAACGGCTGGGAATCGAACTCGTCCGACGGCACGTCGGAGTGGACATCGTCTGTGGGCCTGGACAGTTGGGTCGGGTTGCGGAGATGGTTCTCGAAGCCACAGCCGGGCACGGCCCGCAGATCGCCCTCGACTCTTCGACGGCGCTCAGGGTCGCCATGAGGTCCTCGAAAGGCGACGCGACGCGCAATAAAGCCGAGTCTGATGATAATGTCGAATTCCTCGACCTTCATCGCGATCCGCTTCGGCATCATCTGCCCGGTCAGGCCTACGTCCGCATCATGCGCGGCTGCGACAAGTTCTGCACCTATTGCATCGTACCTTACGTCCGCGGGCCTGAACGAAGCCGGCCTCCTGAAGAAATCCTCGAAGAAGTCCGCCGGCTCGCCGGCGCCGGCGTAACGCAGGTAACACTCCTGGGCCAGACGGTCAATTCGTATCGTTTTGCCGACGACGGGCAAACCGTCGGCCTGGCCGATCTGCTCGAATTATTGGAGTCGGTAAGCGGGTTGAAACGAATCCGCTTTATTACGTCCTATCCCGGCGATTTCGACCGAGCGATTCTCCAGGCTATGTGCGATTTACCGAAGGTCTGCAAATACCTGCACATCCCCGCCCAGTCCGGTTCGGACCGCGTTCTGCGTGCGATGGGTCGGCGTTACAGCCGGGGCGAGTATGACGACCTTATCGACGCCGCCCGCCAGACCGTCCCGGGCATCGGTATCGCGGGCGATTTCATAGTAGGCTTTCCGTCCGAGACGGAAGAGGATTTCGCCGCATCGGCCGATCTTATCCGCCGCAGCCGGTACAAGAACTCGTACATCTTCAAGTACTCGTCCCGGCCGGGAACCACGGCGGCAAAACGCCTGACCGACGACGTGCCCAACCAGGTAAAACGCTACCGGAACCGCGAATTGCTGGCCGAGCAGGAGGCCGTCTCGCTGGCGGGCAATCGGGAAATGACCGGCCAAACGGTCGAAGTCCTCGTCGAAGGCCTTTCGCCACGAGCGGAAAAACAATCGAGAAAGGGTGGCACGGTCAAGCCGAACGCAGTGAGGCTTGGCCGTGGGAGCAGCGAACACGGCCAAGTCTTCGACTTGACCGTGCCACCCCCCCATAAGCAGTTGGTCGGGCGGACGCGAACCGATCACATTGTCGTCTTCGACGGATCGGAAAACCTTGCAGGTCAATACGCGAACGTGAAGATCATCGACGCGACCGCCCTGACGCTGTTCGGCAAACTGTGAAGTCGTGGCACGGGCGTCCCGCCCGTGCGTCGCAGGGCCGCCTGCCTACCGGCAGGTAGGTCTCGGTCCTATAAATTCGCCATCTCACGGTCTAGCGGGCAAACCAATCACGAAGCACGTCCACCGCCTCGATACCTGCGAAAATCAACCAGGCGATGTTGGCGGCGGTGATTATGTCGTAGGGGATCGTCATTCGGGGCCAGCGCCACAGGCGAATCTTCAGCCACAGGTCCCCTTTGCGAGGATCGGTAACGGGAGTTTTCCCGGCGATAACCGCTTTTGTGTAGAAAATCCTGCGAAGGACGGTCAGCAGCGGCAAGGCAGCCTGCTGAACAACCATGGCCGGGATATTATAGGCGAAGGTGCCGATGAGAATGGCGGCAGACCGCTCGCCGCGCTGCCAGTAGCCGACGGTGCAGGATTCGATGATGTCCTCTGCCCGGGCGCGGGTGTACGAGATCATGAACGCATTGGAAAACGCCAGCATGCTCAGAAAAACGAATGTAACATTGGCCGGGCCGCGGGCGGCGTAATAAACGGCGATTCCGGCATAGACGGCGAAGTCGCTGTAGCGATCGAGCGTGCTGTCGAGGAATGCGCCGAATCGGGTCTTCTTGTTGCCGATTCGGGCGACCGCGCCGTCTAGCATATCGCAGGCCGACGAGAGTATCAGCAGCCCCCCCGCCAGGAGTAGAAACGCATTGTCGCCGCTGTGCGGATCGAGCGTCCAGGCGAATCCGCTGCCCGCGCCGACGGCGTAACAGACACCCGCAGCCGCCGTAAGCACCATGCCCGTCAGCGTCAGGGCATTGGGCGAAACGCCCACCTTCACCAGTCCGCGCGCGATGAAATCACGCGCAGTGACAAACCCGTTACCAATCGCCCGTCCGATCATGGCCCGAAATGTACGCCAATACGGTAGAGCAAGCAAGTGTTGACGAGTGCCGTAGCCGCGGTGTTCAGCGACTACATTCACACTACTTGGCTACGGTGTGTGTCTTGTCCTGTTGGGCGGGTTCGTACTTTCCCTTCTGTTCGCCGGCCGCTCGGCCGTTGCCGGCGATGAACTCCTCCAGCATCTGGAAGGCTTCGCTGTCGGTGAACTGCTTTGGCGGGTGTTTCATTGTGTAGGCGGAGACTTCGATCAGCGGGCCGGACAGGCCGGCATCGCGTGCGAGTTTGCAGCAGCGGATAGCGTCGATCGTCTCTCCGGCTGAATTCGGCGAGTCCTCGACGCTGAGGCGAAGTTCAATATTGAGCGGCACGCCGCCGAAGCCGCGACCCTCGAGCCGGCAGAAGCATATCTTGTTGTCCTTCTGCCAGGGCACGAAGTCGCTCGGGCCGATGTGGACGCAGTCGGCCGGCAGGGGCACGTCCAGTTGCGACTGGACGGCCTCGGTCTTGGAGATTTTTTTGGAGTCCAGGCGCAAACGGTTGAGCATGTTCAGGAAATCGGTATTTCCGCCGGTGTTCAACTGGTAAGTCGCGTCGATTTTCGCGCCGCGGTCGTGCATCAGGCGGGCCAGGACGCGGTGGACTATCGTCGCGCCGACCTGCGCCTTGACGTCATCGCCGATACACGGAATGCCGGCCTCGCTGAACCGCCCGGCCCATTTCGGGTCTGAAACGATGAATACCGGTATGCAGTTTATCAGGCTGACGCCCGCTTCCAGGCAGCATTCGGCGTAGAACTCGGTGGCGGCCTGCGAGCCGACGGGCAGGTAATTCATGAGTATTTCCGCACCGGTATCACGGAGGAGTTTGACTATCTGCTCAGCCGATGCTTCGGGGCTGTCGGCAACGACGAATCGCTGATGCTCCGGCCAGGCGGCCATGTGCTCGGCCACGCCGTCCAGAACGTTGCCCATTGTCACTTCGAGCCGGTCGTAGCGGAACTTGTCGTAGAAAACTCTGGTGTTGTTGGGCGGGGCGAAGACGGCCTCATGCAGCGGTCTGCCGACCTTGCGGGCGTCAATGTCGATCGCGGCGACGATCTCGATGTCGCCGGCTCGATAGCCTTGAATCTCCGAGTGCAGCAGCCCAACTCCCTCGGCAGCGCTTTGGTCGGAGGAATCGTTGTAATAATGTATGCCCTGAATCAGCGAAGAGGCACAGTTGCCGATTCCAACTATAGCCACTCGAATCCTGTCCATCGTGCTATTCAATCCTTCCGTCGCTCCAAACAGCCCAACCGAAGTGCTTCCGACCTGTCCGTCAAGCCCACATACCGATTGTATAGCCGATCGCCTTTTGAGTCAAGAAATTGAAAAATCCTTACAAACCGTCTTATACCGGATTATTTACCGTGCAGGACTAAGGTGCAGGAAAAATTCTGCGTTTCCGCCTTTTCCTCGGAGCGGGCTTCTCATCGTCGCCATTATGACAAAGCCCATCTCTTCAAGCGTTCGGCAGACGCGATCTCGAATATCGGCTGCCCGATGGGAATCGAGCACCTCCCGCTTCCAGGCCCTTTTGTCCGCACCGGGCATCTTGGCTAATTCGTAATGAGGCTTTACCAGAGAGACGATGCTGCCGCCGTCATTGAGCCATCGCGCCGCCGCCGGGACAATCAGCCGCTGCGGAGTAAAGGCGACGTCAATGACCACCAAATCGACCCGGCCGGCCGGCGGATCCGTATAAAGTGCGTTGGTCCGCTCCATTACGACAACGCGCCGATCCTTCCGCAGCCGCCATGCGAGTACGCCGTAACCGGTATCGACGGCGAAGATTTTCCCAGCGCCGCGGCGGATGAGACAATCAGTGAACCCGCCGACGTTGGCTCCAAAGTCCGCGCAGGTCAAATCTTTCACGTCCATCTCGAAGGTCGTCAGGGCCGCGTCGAGTTTTTCTCCGCCGCGGGAGACGAAGTGATGTTCAGAAGTGTCGTCTGGTTTATAAGTCCGGTCGTGCATGGAAGACCGCACATATCAGGCTCTGTCAATCATCAATTTGTGGTGGCACAGGTTTGTAACCTGTGTCGGTCGCACAGGCTTGTAACCTGTGTCGGTCGCACAGGCTTGTAACCTGTGTCAGTCGCACAGGTTGCAAACCTGTGCCACCAACAGATTCAAGGTTGACAGAGCCTGGTGCTAATCGACGGCTATCTTATTAAGCCGCTTTGCCAGGCGTGATTTCTTCCTTGCAGCGGCCTTTTTATGGATCGTGCCTTTGGCGGCCGTTTTGTCAAGGCGCTTGTACACTTCCTTGAGATGCTCAGCCGCCTGGTCGCCCTGCCCGCCGGCAAGTGCGCCCTCAAATGCGTGGATGCTTTCCTTGACTGCCGATTTTCGCCAGCGGTTGTGAAGCCGATGTTTGATGTTCTGACGTATGCGTTTCTTTGCCGAACTCGAATGCGCCACCTGATGATTCTCCTGTCAATAAAAAAACCACTGCCCCGTTGCCGCGAGGCCGACCTGCATTATACCTTCATCTGCGGGACAAGCAAGGAATTATCCGCGTATAGAAGCCGTTTGCAATAGAAGATGTTTTGGTCGGTCCCGAAAATACTTCACAGGGCTCAAGGTGATAAAAATGAATGTTGAACCTGCCTACCGGCAGGTTCAACATTCTCTTTTCCTCTGCATCCGCCCCGGGCGTCCCTGGCGGAACCTGCAAAATGCTTTTCAGGCTTCTGCAAACAGCTGAACTGTTACCCTTCATCAAAGCAGGCAGGCCCTACTGTGTTTCTTTCCGCAGGGCTTCTATCTGCTCCCGCACGTCGCGGTAGTTGTAGTCCATCTGTGCGACCTGTGAGAGGTGGTCGATCGCCTTTGTTTTTTCACCCATTGCCTTGAGGGCCTGGGCGAGGTTGTAGTGAAGTTCCTTTGCCTTCGCTTCTGACGGTTCATGCTCCAGCGCCTTCTCGAAGGTTTCGACGGCCTCACGGTGCCAGCCTTTCTTTGCGAAGGCCTGTCCGAGGTAAGTCAGAGCCGATATCCGCCGCTTGGGATCCCGCTGTGCCTGCTGGAAATAAGAGATGGCTTCGTCAATCTTACCGACCGTCAACTGGCGCCGTCCCAGTTCGTATTTCAGGGACAGGTCGGTCGGATAATTCTTGACCCGCTCGGCGTACACTTCCAGTTCAAACGTCAGTAATTCCCTGGCCAGCGACATTGCCTCTTCGGCGCGTTTATCGGCATTGAGCCTGGTGTAACGCCGGCGTATCTGGCGGATCTTGACATCGTCCATGCGGACTTTAAACCGGTACGTTCCGGAATCCGCGTATGCCTTCTTCAGAACGTCGATCGCTTCGTTTTCGTAGGCTTCCTCTTCAATTTTCAGGAGTGCATCGACAAGGGCGTTGACCTTTCCTGCTACGTCCGGCGAGGCCTCGTAATCGGTACGCGCCTTTTCGATCTCGTTTTCCAGGAACTCCTGGCTCTGGGCCAGGTGGTCGCGCTGCGACAGTTCCATTTGCTTGTTAATGTCGCGGACGCTCTCTACGAAGGAGCTTTCAGTATCGTACTTGCCCTGTTTGATGGTTCCCTTCGCGGACAGGTCCTTGGCCATCTCCTGGAGTTCGTCGTTGTTGGGGTCCATCTGGAGCGCGGTATCGCAGGCGGACAAGGCCGCGGCGTACTCATCCACGTCGGCATAGGCCTTGCTTATCATAAGGAGGATGCGCTTGTCAGGCCGCTTGGCCTGGCGCATTACCTCAAAAAGGATGTCGCAAATCCACTTGACCAGTTTGGTCTGTTCGAGTTGCTGGGCCGACTTGAGCACCGCGACCATGTGAGTAACGTTGCCGGGATCCTTGGCAAGGAGGAATTCTGCGCTGATAAGGGCGTCGATAGGCTCTTTGCCCTTCTTGTGCTTCCGCGCTTCCATGAAGCCGGCGGGCTTTCCGCCCTGGACCTTGCGCTTCAGCGACACCTCACGCAGCGGCAAGTGGCCTCGCTCCATGTTCCCCGGTTCCCGGCGGATGCCGTCCAGGTACATCTGGATAGCGAAGTCCCAGTTGCCGGTTTCCGCTACCTGGTCGCCTCGGTCGAAAAAGGCCTTACCTTTTCCCGTGGTGCCCTCTTCGCCTTGTTTTTCTTGTGTATCCGCCATCTGGTCTAACTTTCTTACCGTCCCTTTCTGCTCGGGTGATACTCTAGCCCAATTTCGCCGATTGAGCAAGACCGGCGTCGAGGTATTAATTGAGCACTTATACCTTATTATTATATCACATCCAGCGGTTTCAAGGCGCTATTACATCAAAGTCAACAGGTTGGAATATAATTCGTAAGACTTCCGCCGTGGGCTTCAGGAAAAGAGCAATTCAGACATCGCGCTTTGACCCGGTCAGCGCGTTGGCAACGGCAAGAAACGCCTGTGGCCCGACCCGTTCGGGTCGGGCGTCCGGGTCGATTCGGGCTTCGGCCAGGACTGACAGGAAACGCTGCGGCGGAAACGGCAGGTTGGCGAGCCTGGCGGCGGCGGTGATTTTTTTACGACGCTGCCCGAACGTCGCCGACAACACCGCCGAAAGTGTATCGACATCGAGCAGCCTCTTTGCCGAATCGGCGTCGAAATCCAGACGGAGCATCTGCGAATCGACCTTAGGCCGTGGCCAGAACGCGCCGGGCGGTATCACTCTGCCGGCAGTGGCTCTGGAAAGCAGGGACACCAGAACGCTGGCAGGACCGTATGCCTTGGAAGCCGGGCCGGCTGTCAAACGTTCGGCCACCTCCCGCTGGACGGTAAAAGTCAGCCGAGAAAATAAAGGCTCCTGACCCTCTTCTTTTTCTGCCCGCCATGACAGGATCAGGCAGTTCATAATCAGCGGCGTGGCAATGTTGTACGGCAGGTTGGCGACCAGATGGACATTTTCGGCTCCTGACAAGGCATCGAGCACCTCCGGTGCGATTTTATGTTTCCCGGCCAGAACGTCGCGGTTGAGAACGACCAGGTTTTCCTTATGCCCCAGTCGTCGGCGAAG
>DAOVFI010000128.1 GCA_030673005.1 Planctomycetales bacterium | reverse complement strand
AATGACACGGATAAAAACAGGTAATTCGTGTAATTCGTTTCCATTCGCGTAATTAGTGGAAACAGAATGAGCGAGCAGGAAAAGGATAAAGACGGCCTGACCCGGCGCGAGTTTATTCGCGGCGGCGCACGCGGGGCGATGCTGGTGGGGCTTGGCGGCGCTGCCGGCGGGCTGATCGCGCGAGGCGCGTCGGGCGATACCGTCTGGCAGATCGACCCGGACAAATGCGTCGCCTGCGGGAACTGCGCGACGTATTGTGTCTTGAAACCGTCGGCCGTCAAGTGCGTACACGCCTTTGACATCTGCTACTACTGCGAAAAATGCTTCGGATTTTTCGACCTTGAGGCGGCCGAGGTTGACGCCGGCGCGGAAAACCAACTCTGCCCCACCGGGGCGATCAAGCGCAGAGAAGTCCGCAGTCCCCAGTACGAGTACAGCATCGACGAGCAGTTGTGCATCGGCTGCGGCAAATGTGTTAAAGGATGCGCGATTCACGGCAAGGGCGCTCTTTTCCTCCAGGTCCGCCACGACCGGTGCCTGAACTGCAACGAATGCGCCATAGCCGCAGCCTGTCCCGCCGATGCGTTCAGGCGGGTTCCGGCCGACCGCCCATACCTGCTCAAGAGCAAGCGCAAAGAGAAGGATCAGAGGCATTGAGACGGACTTTCGTTTTATTGACCATCCTGTTGATCTGGACCTGTCGGGTCGCCGGCGCAGAGCCTGCCGCCGGTTCTTCCGGCCCGGAGGTCTCCGGCTCGAACACCTCCGTCCGTCCCAATGCGGATTTGCCCGACTGGTACGAGTTGCCCCGGACGACCACGCCGGCCCCGCAGAGCGAATACCACGATTACATTGACGTAGCGGTCCTTGCGGCGGCGATGGGCCTTGCGGCGTACCTGGCGCTGAAGAAACGATCGCGGCGGGGCTTATTCGTCCTGATGCTGTTTTCGCTGCTGTATTTCGGTTTCTGGCGCGGCGGGTGCGTATGCCCGGTCGGGGCCGTCCAGAACGTTACACTTGCCCTGTTCGACAGCGGATACGTCGTACCGGTGACGATCATCGCCTTCTTCGCCCTGCCGCTGGTGTTCGCACTGCTGTTCGGGCGGGTGTTCTGTGCAGCCGTCTGCCCGCTGGGCGCGATCCAGGACGTTGTGCTCGTGCGTCCGGTGAAAGTCCCGTCCTGGCTGGAGCATTCGCTGGGACTGCTGCCATACGCATATCTGGGCCTGGCGGTTCTAATGGCCGCTACCGGAAGCGCGTTTGTCATCTGCCGGTTAGATCCGTTCGTCGCCTTCTTCCGCCTGCTTCCGCTTGGCAAGTGGGGACAGGCCATTATTCAGGGCGGACACTGGCAAGGCTGGGATTTGGGCGGACGGTTCAATCTTCTGGCGTTGGGCGCGTGTGTACTGTTGATTTGTGCGTTCGTGGGGCGGGCCTATTGCCGGTTCGTCTGTCCATACGGAGCGCTGCTGCGAATGTTGAGCCGGTTTTCGCGATGGCATGTAACCATCTCGCCGGACGAGTGCACTCAATGCCGGCTATGCGAGGACGCCTGCCCGTTCGGGGCCATTCAAAAACCTACCCGGCGGAAGCACGTCAGCAGAAGCGAAGGCAAAGGTCGATTGGCGGCGCTGATCCTGCTGCTGCCGGTGGCGGTCGTGCTGGGCGGCTGGTTGGGCGGGCGGATTTCACCGATTCTGTCCCGCGCCAATTCGACAGTGCGACTCGCAGAGCGCATACGGGATGAAGAGGCCGGCAAAGTCGAGGGCGTAACCGACGCCAGTGAGGCATTCTACGACACTCATCGGCCGGCGGCGGAACTATACGGGCAGGCCTCGATTATCCGCAGCCGGTTCGTCATCGGCGGTCGATTGGTGGGCGCGTTTTTCGCTCTGGTCGTAATGTCGAAGTTGATACAACTGTCCGTGCGGCGGAAGAGGACCGATTACCAGCCCGACCGCGCCGTCTGCCTGGCCTGCGGACGGTGCTTCGCATACTGCCCCCACGAACAGGCGAGACTGAAACGAATAAGGGAAAACAAATGAATGAATAAATGAATGAATGAACGGGTGGCACGGTCAAGCCGGAGCGCAGCGCCTGCCTGCCGGTAGGCAGGGAGGCTTGGCCGTGAGGACGCCCAACCACGAACGCCGAACCACGGCCAAAGCGAGGTTGAGGCCTGACGACCTCAACCTCGCTTGACCGTGCCACCCGTTATGTCACCCGCGCAGCGGAGGCTTGAGAATTTCCACCCGACTTGTCAAATCGGGTGTTAAAGAATGATAGAGCGATTATGCGGATGAATGTGATGGCTGACGACAATTCAAGAAATACTGTTCCTGCCTCCACACTGTATCGCACGTCAATGGCGACCGCCGTTATCGCGGGCGTCTTTTGCGCGCTCGTCTGCGCGTTGCTCGTATGGAATTATTTCAACAGCGACGTCGCCGACCCGCTGGATTCGGCGCAGTTTGGTGTACTGAAGGCTCGACAGAAGGCCGATCCCGGCGACGAGGAACTTAAGGGCCGAATCCGCGGGATGGACCTGGAATTGCGACGGGAGTATTTTCGCAGGCAGGCATTTGCCGTCAGGGGCGGTTTTCTGCTGCTGGCGGGGCTGGCGATTTTCGCAATAGCAGTCAGGGTCGCCTTCGCATCTCGCAGGACGGTTCCGAGTCCGTCGCCGCCGGGCAATCCGGAACGCGCCGAGGTCCGCGCCGGGATATTCGCACGCTGGTCGGTGGGTGCAGCGGGGTTGGTCTTTCTGGTCGGCGTTTCGATTCTGGCGATTATCTCTGCCGGCGGGCCGGGCGAGGGATTTCCCGTTGATTCCGGCCGGGTCGAGACGCCCGGAACGGTCGTCGAAACGCCCCGATTCCCATCGGACGGCGAAATCCGAAAGAACTGGCCGAGGTTCCGCGGGCCAGGCGGAGCGGGAATATCGGCATATACCAACGTGCCGGCGAAATGGAACGGAAAGACCGGAGAGGGAGTACTCTGGAAAAGCCCGATTCCCCTGCCCGGAAAGAACTCGCCGGTGGTCTGGGGCAGCCGTATTTTTCTGACAGGAGCGACCAGAAAAAAGCGGCAGGTCTATTGCTTCGACGCCGATTCGGGAAGGATTCTGTGGCAGCGAGACGTGAAAAACGTGCCCGGCGGCGTCAGCAAGCCGCCGAACGTTTCAGAGGCCGAAACCGGTTACGCCGCACCGACGGCCATTGTCGATGGGCAGAGGGTCTATGCGATTTTCGCCAACGGCGACCTGGCCTGTTTCGATTTCGAGGGCAAAAAAAGGCTCTGGGCGATTAACCTCGGCCTGCCCGACAACATGTACGGCCACTCCGCTTCGCTCGCTATGTGGCGGGGACTGCTGATCGTTCAGTTCGACCAGGGCGACGACGAGGACGATAAGTCCGAACTGCTCGGACTGGACGCCCTGACGGGACAGGAAGTCTGGTCGAAAGAACGGGCCGTTCCTAATTCCTGGCCGGTGCCGATCGTCATAAACGCCTCGGGGAAAGACCAGATCATCACCTGCGCCAACCCGTGGGTCATTTCATACAATCCCGCCGACGGGGCGGAACTGTGGCGGGCAAAATGCCTGGACGGCGACGTGGCGCCCTCGCCGATTTATGCCGGCTCGATGGTCTTCGCCGTCAATACCGGCGCGGTCCTGGCGGCGATCAGGCCCGACGGGGCGGGCGACGTTACAAAGACCCATATCGCCTGGACCGGCGAGGACGGCCTGCCCGATATTTGCAGCCCGGTAAGCGACGGCGAACTCGTATGGCTGCTGGAGACCTACGGGACAATGACCTGCTACGATGTACAGACCGGCAAACCCGTCTGGGAGCATGACCTGGATACTTCTTTCAACGCATCGCCCTCTTTGGTCGGCGAGCGGGTTTATCTTATCAGCACCGACGGCGTAACGATCATCATTGAAGCGGCAAGGAAGTTTAAGGAAGTCGCCCGGTCCGAACTCGGCGAGAAGGTCTTCGCAAGCCCGGCGTTTATGGACGGGCGGATTTATATACGCAGCGAGAAGAACCTTTTTTGCATAGGACGGAGATAATGAAGGCAGGCCGCACAGGTTACAAACCTGTGCCACCAAGACACCTGTTCTGCATAAGCGGCGCGAAACGATGAATCAGACGGATTTGACATTTGTGGATTCTCTTATCGAGCGGATCGGGCGAGCGCCTGAATCGGTGATCCCGATCCTCCAGGCGATTCAGGAGCATTATCGCTACCTGCCGCGCGAGGCCCTTCGGCGCGTCTGCGAGATTACCGACATCACGCCGGCGCGGATCGAAGGCGTAGCGACCTTTTACACGCAGTTTCGCCATCGCCCCGCCGGGCGGCACATTATCCGCGTATGCGTCGGGACTGCCTGCCACGTCCAGGGCGCCGGATCGGTCCATGACGGCTTCTGCCGACACCTCGACATCGCACCCGACGCCGACACCGATTCGGCGAGAATGTTCACCGTCGAAAAGGTCGCCTGCCTGGGATGCTGCTCGCTGGCGCCGGTGGTTCAGATCGACAAGGTAACCTACGGGCACCTGACCGGCGAGACCGCCGCCGAGGCTGTGAGAGATTTTTTGCAGTTACAGGCCCGCCGCGACGCGACGCCCGGGGCGATTCGCCCCGTCGAGGTCGGCGCCGAAGTCGGCGAAATTCGCATCAGTCTGGACACGTGCTGCATCGCCCGCGGCTGCGGAGCGGTGTATGAGGCCTTGCGAGCGGCGGTGGCGGATACAGGCGCCGCCGCGACGGTCAAACGCGTCGGATGCACCGGCATGAGTTACCTGACGCCGCTGGTGGAGGTCGCCTTGCCGGGGCGTGCGCCGGTCTTTTACGCCGGCATACAACCCGAAGATGCAAAGTCAATCGTCCTGCGGCACTTCAGTCCGACGGGAATCGCGCCGAAGGTCAGGTCGGTCGTCTCGGGCGTCCTGGAAAACATACTCACCGACGATGCGTGGAAGCCGGTTACACGCTACTCGATCGACGTCCGCGACCCGGTGGTGTCCGAATTCATCGACCCGCAGAAGCGGATCGCCACCGAACACTGCGGCCAGACCGATCCGACGGACCTGGACGAATATATCGGCAACGGCGGGTTCGAGACGCTGGCCAAATGCACCGGCGAATTGTCGGCTGAACAGGTCATCGACGAAATCCGCCGCAGCGACCTGCGCGGTCGGGGCGGGGCAGGATACCTGACGGGCCTGAAATGGGGCCACGTCCGAGATGCCCCGGGCGAAAAGAAATACGTCGTCTGCAACGGCGACGAAGGCGATCCGGGCGCGTTCATGGACCGCCTCCTGCTGGAGAGCCAGCCTTATCGGATAATCGAGGGCGTGGCCATCGCCGCTTACGCCGTCGGCGCCGACGAGGGTTTTTTCTACATCCGCGCCGAATACCCGCTGGCGGTGCGCCGGATGGCAGACGCTATCGAACAGTGCGAGCGGCGCGGCTTTGTCGGCGATGACATGCCAGGGACGGGCACAAAGCTGAATCTTCGCGTCGTCCAGGGCGCCGGGGCGTTCGTCTGCGGCGAGGAAACTGCCCTTTTGGCTTCCATCGAGGGGCGCCGGGGAATGCCCCGCCCACGCCCGCCGTACCCCGCCCGGAGCGGACTGCACGGCAGACCTACACTAATCAACAACGCCGAAACGTTCTCGCTGGTGCCCTGGATCATGCACAACGGCGCCGAGGCCTTCGCCGCACTTGGCACGAAAGGCGGCAAAGGCACTAAAGTCTTCGCCCTGGCCGGCAAGGTCGTTCGCGGCGGTCTGGTCGAGGTGCCGATGGGCATCACCATCCGCCGGATCGTCGAAGAGATCGGAGGCGGAATCGCCGGCGGCAAACGCTTCAAGGCCGTCCAGATCGGCGGACCGTCCGGCGGGTGCATCCCGGCGGAACTGGCAGATACGCCGATTGATTACGAGTCGCTCAAGGCCGTCGGGGCCTTCATGGGCTCAGGCGGGATGGTCGTGCTGGACGAGTCCGACTGCATGGTCGATATCGCCCGCTACTTCCTGGAATTTACCCAGGATCAGTCCTGCGGAAAATGCACCTTCTGCCGGATCGGCACACGCCGAATGCTGGAAATCCTCAATCGAATCTGCTCGGGCGACGGCAAAGAAGGCGACCTCGAGAAACTTCAGCATCTGGCCGAGGCGGTCAAAAAATCGAGCCTCTGCGGGCTGGGCGCAAGCGCGCCTAATCCGGTCCTGTCCACGCTGCGTTATTTCCGCGACGAGTACGAGGCGCACCTGGCGGGGAATTGCCCCGCCGGAGTGTGCAAGGAACTGATAAAGTACGTGATAACCGACGACTGCATCGGCTGCACGCTCTGCGCACAGCACTGCCCCGCCGACGCCATCAAGATGGACCCGTACCAGAAACACGAAATCGACCCCGAAAAGTGCATCCGCTGCGGTACGTGCATGCGGGTATGCCAATCTGACGCGATTAAGGTTGAATAACAACCTTTGACGAAGAAAAAGAATGAACCACAAAGAACACAATGAACACAATGAAAAGAAGAGGAATTAAAGTTTCTCTTTGTGCCCTTTGTGTTCTTTGTGGTTCATTCTTTTGGGCGCAAGGAATATGCCGACACTGGTAATAGATAATCGTGAGGTCAAGGTCGCCGACGACGGGACGATCCTCGATGCCGCCCGGAAGTTGGGGATCGAGATTCCCACGATGTGTTTTCTCGAAGGCCTGCGCCCGAACGTCTCGTGCATGGTCTGCGTGGTGAAGGTCATCGGGCGGGAGGGATTGGCTCCCGCCTGCGCTACGGTCGCCCTGGATGGTATGCAAGTCCTGACCGACACCGAAGAAGTGTGCCAGGCCCGCAAGGACGCGCTCGAGCTGCTCTTGAGCGATCACGTCGGCGACTGCGAAGGCCCCTGCCGAATCGCCTGCCCCGCCGGCGTGGACATCCCGAATATA
>DAOVFI010000648.1 GCA_030673005.1 Planctomycetales bacterium | reverse complement strand
CCAGGACCTGAATCCCGACGATTACTGGTGGTACACCGACCTTCGTCGCTACGGAACAGTTCCGCACGCCGGCTTCGGCCTGGGCCTGGAGCGGACCGTCCAGTTCGCCACCGGAATGGCCAACATCCGCGACGTTATCCCGTTCCCCCGCACGCCGAGAAGCGCCGAGTTTTAATAAAGCCGCGAACAACGCGAACCAAAGAAGAACCTCAATAATAGTACGTTCTGATCCACGCGATCTGCGCCTTGGCGAAATCGACCTGTTTTCCGCGCGGGTATTTGTTGAGGTAACTCTGGTAGGCGTCGAGGGCCTTGTCCCACGCCTTTTTTTCCATGTAGCATCGTGCGATAGACAGCATGGCGCTCTCGACGCGGGAGTCGGAAGGATAGTTATAAACAAATTGCCGGTAAGACTTTATGGCCTCGTCGAACCGTTTTTCCTTCAGGTAATAAGCGCCGACCTCGCATAGCGCGTCGATGGCCTTTTTTGTGCCCGGATAGTGTTCAAGGAGTTCCCTGTAGGCATTAAAACCCTTTTCGGGGTCTTTGAGATATTTGGTGTATATCACGCCGATACGGTGCAGCGCGTCGCCGGCCTTGTCGCCCATCTTGAATTTGGTCACGACCTGGCGATATGCGCCGACGGCGCTGAACAGGTCGGCGTTGACGCGGTCGCGCACCGAGCCGCTGGTCAGCACGCCGAGCGCATCGACGGTCCAGACGTCCCGCGGCAGTTCCGGACCGGGCCTGGCCTGACGATAATATCGCCGCCTCAGCGCGACGTCCGCCAGCAGTCTGGCGCGATGCCGGCCCATACGGCTCTTCAGAACGATCCGCCGCTTGTCGAGTTTACCGACCGCACGGGCGCTGTATTCGTAAGTATGCCCTATCCAGTACTGCGCGTCGTCCGCCAATCGACTATCCGGGTATTTGCCGACAAGTTCGCTCAGCACCTTCCTTGCGGCTGGGAAATTCTCCGCTCGCAGATGGGCGGCGCCGGCGGTGAACAGGCCGTCAGGCCCGCGGACGTGCTTAGGCCAGCGCCGTGAAACCTCGGCAAACTCAACCGCCGACTTGGTCCAGTTCTTCAGTTTCTTATAGAGAATTGAGGCTATCTGGTATTGCGCCTCGGGCGCCTTGGGACTGGCGGGATTAGCAGCCAGAAAATCCTGGTACTGCTGAACCTGCTCCAGCAAGGCGATCCGGCCCCGACACAGACGGACGTGTTTGTACTTCGGAAACTTCTTTATGTACAGTTTGTACAATTCCTTAGCCTTTTTCCACCTGCCGAGGTTTTCCTGGCACCGGGCAGATTCTATGTATGCCTCGGAAGTTACGTTGCCCTTGGGGAAATACTCCATCAACTCGGCGTAGGCTCCGAGCGCCTCCTCGAAGAGCAT
>DAOVFI010000615.1 GCA_030673005.1 Planctomycetales bacterium | reverse complement strand
CGCCGGACATTCGCCGAACACCCCGAAAAATTCGCCCGCCAGCGCCTGCGGGACCTGCGAAGCAAACTGCCCGACCTGCGAATAATGGCAAGGAAGATATCCCACGACACAGGCGAAAAGCAAAAAAAACCGTGGTGGCGGTTCTGGAAGTCATGATGCCGTTACCGCGAAGAAGTCCACGAATTGCCCGCCTGCCCGCCTTCGTCCCCAAGGGACTACGGCGGGCAGGCGGGCAATTTGTGGACTTCCTTTACCTTGCCGTTAAAATTCCTTGCCCCGGCAAGAAGAAATGATATATACAAGGCGCGAATCATGGGTTCGACTGTCTGTTTTTATTGTAAGGAGTAAATATTATGGCCTACGTAATCAGTAACTCGTGCACAGCCTGTGGAACGTGTGTGGAGATCTGCCCCGTAGAGGCAATCAGCGAGGGCGACCCCATCTATAAGATCGACGCCGAAGCGTGCATAGATTGCGGGCAGTGCGCGGACGCATGTCCGGTTGAAGCAATCAGTCCGGGATAAGATTATCTCCAATGAAGCAGTTCCTCCTCACTCCGTCGGCCTCCAAGCGGTTGATCGGCAAGGTTCTTGCTGCGCATCCCGCCGTTCGGGCCGTGCTTAAAAAAGGCACGCTTGTCATCGTCGCCGGTACGACCAACGGCTACGTGGCCGAGGAGGTTCTCACGTCAATCGACCAGGCAGCGGGTTTCTCGCGGGAAGGTTTCTTTCGCGGCGTACTGGTCAGGCCGGGTTTCGACATCGGCGAGCGCCGGAAGGGGAAATTCCCCGGCGACGTGATAATCACCGACGGGCGATGGGAAAAGGGCAGAACGATCTTCGACGTCGCCGACGACCTGGACGCCGGCGACGTGATCCTGAAGGGGGCAAACGCGCTGAACCTGGCGCAAGGCCATGCAGCCGTTCTTATCGAGCACCCACAGGCGGGAACCGCCGCCGCCGCCATCCGGGCGGTGACGGGCAGGCGGACCAGATTGATTATCCCTGTGGGTCTGGAAAAGCGCGTGGCCGAAGACGTAACGGACCTTGCCGCAATACTCAACGCGCCCGAGGCCGAGGGACCTCGAATGCTGCCGATTCCGGGGGAAGTCTTCACCGAACTGGACGCAATCGCCCTGCTGACCGGTGCGTCGGCCCGCCTGGTGGCCGGCGGTGGAATCTGCGGAGCAGAGGGCGCTGTCTGGATCGCCGTTACCGGTCAGGACGAACAAATCACCGCCGCCGAAAAACTCATCCGCTCCGTCGAAGAAGAACCCTCCTGGTGAATTTCCAATTGGAAATTGGCAATCAACCAGATCTCCTTTTTTTTATTCCGTCGGGAACCATGGAAAAGTTTGAACGTCTAACTTTATAATGGACGAAGATAGTCTATATATACAAAGCGGGCCGAAGGTCGGTCCGCGAGCGAACCAGGGCCTTTAATTACAAGAGAAAAGATTATGCGAAAGTTTGTATTAGCGGCTGTTC
>DAOVFI010000320.1 GCA_030673005.1 Planctomycetales bacterium | reverse complement strand
GTCGGTCTGGTCCGCGTCGTCTTTGTCGTCTGGTTTTTCCGCTTTATCCTCGGGCATGGGCAATTGTTCGACCTTGGGGAGTTCGGTCAGGTCGGCCAGGCCGAAAATTTCGAGGAAGTGCTTTGTCGTACCGTACAGCATCGGCCGGCCGATTACCTCTGCCCTGCCGGCGATCCGGACGAGGTTCTTTTCCATCAGCCCGCGGAGCACCTCTCCGCAGGCGACGCCGCGAATGGCCTCAATGTCGGCGCGCATCACCGGCTGGCGATAGGCGACGATCGCCAGCGTCTCCAGCGCCGCCTGCGAGAGCCGCGATTCCCGCCGGCTGCCGACCAGGCGGGAAACCACGTCGTTGTACTCCGGCAGCGTCTGCATCTGGTATCCGCCGGCGATCTCGACGATGCGGAACGCCCGACCGGTCTGCTCGTAATGTTCGTTGAGCGAGGATACGGCCTTGCGAACGGCGCGGACGCCGCCCAACTCGCCGATCTCGGAAACCTTAGCCGCCGCCAGCGGCCTGTCGGAGGAAAAGAGAATCGCCTCGACCGTCGCAGCCGTTTCGACCTCGGCGGAATTAACCTGATTTACCTGCTCACCTTCAGCAGTGGTGTTGTCGCTCATAATCGCCCTTCCTGTTGCTACCCGTCGCTGCCGAGGACATCAGGATATACATTAAACAGCGAAACGGCAAGCCGCATTGATAACCGACATTGGTGGCACAGGTTTGTAACCTGTGCTGCTGCACTGTAATTGAAGATGCACAGGTTGAAAACCTGTGCCACCAACGATCACTACGGCAGGCGGACTGGCGGGGGCGACGGCGGGACGGTGTCGCGCTTCTTGAAAACCTCGGACCACTTGATCCTGCCGGTCGCCTGCATCAGGACGAACAACGTCGCAATCGCTCCGATGGTAACGGTCAGACCGGTCATTCCGACCCAGAAAAACGCGTAGGAAAAACCCACCAGATATACCAGCTGCGCCAGCCCGGCATAGACGACTGCGAACTTCACGCCCGCCACCAGGCGCATGTAACTGACCACCAGCAAAACACTGACGGCTGCACATATCCAGAACGCCGCGTGGATCGGAATCTGGTCGGCAAGGTACGCCAGCAGGATGTGAAATGCGAAAAAGGCCGCCGAGATGAACAGGTAGTGCATCGGATGCAGCGGTATCTTCTTCAGAATTACAACCGTGAACAGGACCGTAAAGAAAAAGAACAGACTCACCGGCGCGAAGAAACTCATCCTCGTGGCAATGCTCCCGGCCCTTATCGGTTTGGGCATGACCATGCCCATCGCCTGGTTGGTAACCAGGGAGGCATACTCCCACGATGCCGACATACCGCCTTTGTTGGGTTTGGCCTTCTTCTTCGGGCTGCGCGCGCCCTTGGGGTAGTCGATGTCCCGGAAATTCGTGTTAATCGTCAGCGAGAAGTCTTTCAGTTCTGTCATCGGCCCGCCGGTGGAGATCGCGCCGTCGTCCCATTCGCTGCGGGAGGTTCCGGATATCTCGCCGGGCGCGTACAGCCACATGTCCTGCCCGTAAGTGGTAAAAGCCACTGAAACAACGTGCTCGGCGTCGCGGGCGAGCGGGACGGACAACCGGCCGATTCGTTTCTGCTCGGTCGGGATGGAGACGGCCTTTCCGTCCACCGCCACTGTCAACCCGTCGTGCGAAGTGATGCCCTTCGGCAGCGCGAATATGAAAAACCCCTTCGCCTCCGCGCCGCCGATTGCCGGAACGGTGTAATCGGCAGAAAACGCCACGGCGAAGGTGCTGTATTTCAGCAGCCCCTTGTCGCGGTGTTCGTGGGTGATATTGGCGGTGATCCTGCTGTCGGACGGGGCGACTGCGACCGGCTCGGTCCGGGCCGTCTCCAGGCTCGGCGCCCAGTACGGCGAGGTTTGAACCAGCACCTCAGGACCGTAAAGGCTGGCCATCTCCGTCGAGAGCCTGTCGTCCAGCCTCTCCGTACGCGCCCACATCGTCCCGCCCAGTACTATCCACGCCAGCGAAACCGACCCGAAAATCACCATGATTGCAAACAATCGTAAAATGCTCATCTACATTCTCCTTTCATCGGTATTGCAGGCTGGGCCGACAGGCCCGCCATTTTTCTATCTTGCCTTACTGAGTATACCCTCGAGCATATCGATGTACCTTTGAAGCGACTTTCGTCCCCTGGCGGTAACGGCCAGCGTCGTATGGGGTTTTCGACCTTTGAATGTCTTGCGAATCCTGACGTACCCGGCCCGTTCAAGGGCAGTTGCGTGAGTTGAGAGGTTCCCGTCGGTCAGGCCCAGTTCGGCCTTAATCTCGTTGAACTCGAGGCGCTCCACACCCGCCAGCGTCGCCATAATCGCCAGGCGCGTCCGCTGGTGTATCACCTCGTCAATCAGATTGTGCGCCTTGGGCTTCGTCACAAACTATTTTCCAAAACCGCGAACCCGAAAGTCTTAAAAAGCACGTAGCAAAATAAGCCGCAGAGACGCAGAGAATAAATAGAATTGAAAAATTTCTGCCCTGTTTTTACTCATCTCTGCGCCCTCTGCGTCTCTGCGGCCTATTTATGTCAGGGATTCAAAGAAAATTCGTGTAATTTGTGTAATTCGTGGATTCATTTCATCCGTGTAATCTGTGTAATCCCTGCCTGCCGGCAGGCAGGCGTGGACTATCCACCGTGGCGGACCCAGACAACCGCGCCATAGGCAATGTGGAACCCGCCGAAGGTGAGGCCGAGGCTCCAGTAGGGATACCATTGATAGAATGGCCCGACAACCAGTCCGGCGATAATGAAGGCGACGCCCAGCAAACGCACCTCGCGTGGGCTGAATTCGCCCAACTGCCACAACGCCACGCCGTAGAAGAGCATCCAGATCGCCGGGATCAGCCCCCACTGGTTCGGCCCCTCCTTAATCCACCAGCGATACATAATCGCCAGAGTCAGCCCGACCCCGGCGATAAACGGCGGGAGGATGGTCAGTGCGATTCGTCTCTTGACATCGGACCAGAACGGCATTCCCCGCTTACGTTCGCGAAGGCGCGTCAGGATCAGCACACCCGTTAAGGCTACAATAAACACGCCCGCCCAGACGCCAATGTTAATCCACATGCTCGTTTGCGGGTCGTACCGGCGCCAGAAATACCAATCGGCCCCAAGCCCGGCCAGAGCGGCCGCTCCGGCGACGACCGCCGCAAGCCCGCTCTGGGTCGAATAGCGGATGGGACGCTCCATCAACCGGCGTATGACCTTCAGTTCTTCGGCTGCTTTTTCTGTATCCATTTACGATGCCTCCGGGATCGGCTGCGATATTTTACTTTGCTCTACAAAGTACTTTGCCATATATCGGCTAAATGTTCAAGGTTTTTTAAAATTATTTAAAAAAACTTCTCCTACCGGGTGGGGGGGGGGGGGGGGGGTGGGGGGGGGACCAGCGAACAA
>DAOVFI010000122.1 GCA_030673005.1 Planctomycetales bacterium | reverse complement strand
GGCGCGGAGGGCATCGACCATCATCTGCGCCTGGTTCGGCGGGACGATCTTGTCCTCGCTGCCCTGAAAGAAGATTACCGGGCAGTTCAGACCCTCGATGTGGCGGATCGGCGAGCGCTCGATGTACAGGTCACGCCGCTGCGGGTACGGGCCGATCAGACCGTCGAGGTAGCGCGACTCGAATTTGTGCGTTTCCGTAGCAAGCGCCTCGCAGTCGCTGACGCCATAATGACTCGCTCCGGCTGAGAAAGTGTCTCTGAACGCCAGGGCCGCCAGCGTGGTGTATCCGCCGGCGCTGCCGCCGGTAATGGCCATGCGGGCGGAATCGGCCTTTCCCGCGTCGGCCAGATATTTCGCGCCGTTGCAACAATCATCGACATCGACAATGCCCCACTGCCCATCCAACCGCTGACGATACTGCCGCCCATACCCGGTGCTGCCGCCGTAGTTCACGTCCAGCACGGCGATTCCCCGGCTGGTGTAGTACTGAATCGACAGTTTCAACGACGCCAAGGCAGACGAGGTCGGCCCGCCGTGAACCATCACCATCAGCGGCGGATTTTCGCCGTCGGGGGCGACGTAATCTTTGTTTTTGGGCGGATAGAAAAGCCCGTGGGCGGTAAGTCCGCCTTCGGTCGGGAACTCGACAGCCTCGGCGGGCGAGATATATCCGGCGTCAAACTCCAGGTCGCTCGACCGCTGCAACTGCTCGATCTTTCCCGTTTCCAGGTCGAGCAAAACGACGGCCGATGCCTTCTCGGCAGAGCCGCCGATAAACGCCGCCTTTCCATCCGAAACACACAGAGATGAAATAGTATTGTACGGCGTTTCTATCGTCTCTAATTTGCCCGTACGTGTATCAATCTTTGCGAGGCGCCATATTCCGTCCTGAACGTAGGTGCAGATAATCTTGTCCGGACCGTCGAAGCCATACGTCGGTCGGCCGAAGACCCACAGCGGAACGGCGAACTCGGCGACCAGTTGTGTCAGCGGCTCGATCTGCCCGTCGCGCCGGCGGCGATAAAGGTTCCACCAGCTCGTGCTACGTAGCGAGCTACTTCGCAGAGTAGCATCGGTGCGGTCGGAGGCGAAATAGAGCAGGCCGTCGGGCGAGAATTCCGGCTGGACGATCGATTCGTCCGGCCCTCCGGCGACGCGAGTCGCCTCGCCAACGGAGCCGTCGTCGTTAAATGGTGCAACCCGAACCTCGGCTGTGTCCCACGGCATGTGCGGATGGTTCCACGTCAGAAACGCCAGGTGCTTTCCGTCGGGACTGATTCGTGGATTGGCGTAAAAATCGTTGCCGGCCACCAGAGGCTCGATCCCGCCGTCGTCATGGTTTTTTGTCCCAGTTGGAACAAGGGGTGCCATGCTTTCACGCGAAGCGGGTAAGCATGTATCGGGCGGCGTTACATGCCCACTCCCGAAGACGGGTGAGGGCATGGCACCCGCATCGACCCTCCCGTTGTCATAGATTGCTACGATTGTATTGATGGCCTCGCCTTCACCTCTATGGTCCTCCTGCACAGCAATAAGCCTTTTATTCTGCTCATCCCGGACGAAGTCCGCATATCGTACGTCGCCTTCAGGGGTGATTGGTTGCGGTTCGTTTTCACCGTCGGCGCGATACAGTCGCTGGTCGGCGAAGTTGGCGAAAATCACGGTTTCGCCGCAAGGCAGATATGCCCCGCCGCCGTATTCGTGGACGCGGGTACGCGCGTTGAACGGGGGCGGGTTTATGTCGGCAGTGCAGCCGTCGGGTCCGCGCCTGACGATCACGCACCTGCCGCCCTCTGCCGGGCGAAGTTCGAGCCAATAAATAAACTCGCCGTCAATCCGCACATCGGACAGCCGGATTGTCCCAGCCGCTATGTCCGCAGCCTTTATCGGAGAATTCCAGGAACCGTATGGCGCTACCTTGAGTTTGCTCATATTTATATTCCATAGTACTCTGTCAATCATCAATTTATGGTGGCACAGGTTTGTAACCTGTGCGGCTGACACAGGTTACAAACCTGTGCCACCAACAGATTCAAGGTTGACAGACTACTGGATGTTAGTGGAAAAATGGGACGGGAGTCTTTTTTTCTGCATTATTGCCGGGACATTTTTCATTCTTTCTTCCGTTAGCAGCAAAAGACTCCCGTCCCCTTTTTTTCATCGCGGGTTATTGTTCGATAAATATCCTTATCGGTCGAAGTTGTCCGCTTTCCGGGTCGGGTCGCAGCAGGCCTATAACCCGGCCCGCCGAGTCGATCGCTCCGAACAGGGGCAGGTCGGGCAGGTGAGTCCCGGCGGCGGGGCGCGGGTCGGCGACAGGCCGGCCATGGATTAACTCGCGGACCTGTGCGTCGGTAACGGTTATCCTGGCCGCCGACGGGACCGCCTCAATCGGGTCGATCAGAAGCCGTCCGATATTATCCGCGTTGATGTCGTCTATTTTAACCGCCCGGTCGGTCTTAAAAGGCCCGATGGACTCGCGGATGATTTTTTCGCAGTACCCGCCGACGCCGAGTTCGCTTCCGATGTCCCGCACGAGCGAGCGGATGTACGTCCCGCCGGCGCAGTTGACCGCCAGCCGGAGATGCGGGTAGTTATACTCGATTATCTCCAGCGAATAGACTGTAACTTCCTTCGCCGCTAGGTCCGGATTTTTTCCGGCGCGCGCCAGTTTATACGCCCGTTGCCCGGCAACCTTCGCCGCTGAAAATGCCGGCGGAACCTGTTGGATTGTACCGACGAACTGCTCGATGACCTGCTCGACCTGTCCCGCCGGCGGCGCTGAAGACGGGTCGGTTTCGGTAATCTCGCCTTCGGCGTCGTCGGTAGTGCTGACTGCGCCCAGGCGGGCAAGAGTAATGTATCGCTTCGGCCAGGACTGTACCACACCGGCAAGGCGGGTGGCCTTGCCGATGCAGACCACCAGGACGCCTTCTGCCAGCGGGTCGAGCGTTCCGGCGTGCCCGACCTTCACCTTACGTCCCACGCAACGACGCACACGGCGAATCACGTCGTAACTGCTGGGACCGACCGGTTTCCAGATGTTTAAGAAACCAAACATTTCAGAGAGAATAGTCCACGAATTGCACGAATTACACGAATTTTTTAACGTATTAACGGGTGGCACGGTCAAGCTGGAGCGAAGCGCCTGCCTGCCGGTAGGCAGGGAGGCTTGGCCGTGCCACCTGTTCTTGACAATTTATATGTAACAGAATAACAGCGTCGGCAACTTTTGCCGCTGGTACAACTCAATTCCGCTCTACAGATTTCCGATGAATAGACCGGGTAGGTGTCTATCCGTGCAGATGAAACTATGAATAATCCGACAAACGCCATATCGCCGGGCACAGCCGCTCAGACCGAGTTGCTGGAAAACCTGCTCCAGTTGAGCATTGATCTTACCGCCGTTAGTGATCGGCAAAAGATGCTCGATACGATTCTGAGCGAGGCCCGCCGTCTCAGCGGCGCTCAGGCGGGGACTCTTTACATCCGTCGCGGCGATCAAATCGAATTCGTCGTCGCACAGAACGACGTCGTTGATGTTTCCCGCTTGTCCCGGACACTGCTGGGCAAGACGCTGACAGTAGGGGGCGATTCGCTGGCGGGGTTCGTCGCCATGACCGGCCAGACAGTTAACATCCCGGATTCTCGCCATATTGAATCCGGATCACCCTTCCGCATCCACCGTGAATTCGACGCCTCCACCGGTTACCGGGCCAGGAGCATCCTCGCGGTCGCCCTTAAATGCCCCGACGGCGAGGTCGTCGGCGTCCTGCAACTTATCAATTGCATCGGGTCCGGCGGGTCGGTGGCGCCGTTTCCCGACCCGAGCCATCGCTCTGTAATGTCTCTTGCTTCAATGGCGGCCGTCAGCATCCACAACGCGCTGCTGAGAGACCGGCTCAGACGGGCGCATCTGGATACCGTTATTTGCCTGAGCGTGGTTGCGGAGTTTCGCGATCACAATATGGCGAGGCACATCGAGCGCATCAGCTCACTCAGCGCCATGACGGCCGAGTCGATGGGACTTGACGACGAACAGATCGAACTTATCCGCATCGCCAGCCCGATGCACGACATCGGCAAGATAGGCGTGCCGGACTCGATCCTGCTGAAGCCCGGCCCGCTCACGAGCGAGGAGCGGAAAATCGTCGAGACGCACGCCGTCATGGGCGGTGAAATCCTCACCAACGCAAAGAACGATCTGATGAGTATGGCCCGCGACGTGGCCGTATCACATCACGAACGCTGGGACGGGATGGGATACCCTCAGCGGCTCGCCGGCGGGGATATCCCACTGGCGGCGCGTATCGTCTGCGTAGCCGACGTCTTCGACGCCCTCGCCACGAAGCGGTGTTACAAGGAAGCCTACCCCATCGACAAGGTAGTCCGGATCATCCGCTCCGAAGAAGGCCGACAGTTCGACCCGAACGTCATCGGGGCCTTCTTCGGCGTCCTGGACGAAGTCGTCGCCAATTACGAAAACGATTAACTTCCGGTCGAATTTCACTTGCCTGAAGGTGGTTGCCCGCCACAATAGACTTTCATGAGAATTGTTTTCTGCGGCAGCGGTGAGTTTGGGATTCCGACGCTTCGCGCCCTGGCGGCGGGGGGGCAGGAGATTGTCGGCGTCTTTACTCAACCGGCCCGGCCTGCGGGCAGGCACGGGAAGATTACACCCACAGCGATAGCACTTGCGGCGGAGGAACTGGCTCTACCGGTGACGGCGGCCGAGGACATCAACGCCGACGACTGCGCCGCCGATATTGAGAAATTGGCTCCCGACGTGCTGCTGGTAATAGACTTCGGACAGAAAATCAGCAAGCGTGTTCGTGCGGCAGCCGCCCTTGCGGCGATTAATCTGCACGGCTCGCTCCTTCCGGAACTCCGAGGAGCAGCGCCGATTAACTGGGCCATTATCCGCGGATATAAAACCACGGGTGTTACCGTAATCGATCTGGTCGATCGTATGGACGCCGGGGCGATTCTCGCGTCCAGGCGGACCGACATCAGCCCCGGCGAAACGGCAGAGGAACTTTACCGGCGCCTGTCCGAACTTGGCGTCGAGGCGGTGGCGGAGACGCTGGAGATGCTTGCCCCTGGTAAGTGTGAAGGCGTCGAGCAGGATGAATCGCTGGTGACGAAGGCCCCGCGTCTGAAGAAGTCCGACGGGCGGATCGACTGGACCGCCGAGGCCGAAACTGTCCGGAACCTTATACACGGGACCTGGTCCTGGCCCGGCGGGCAGACGCGATATGTCGGACCAGATGGCAAGAATATCGATGTTATTGTCGCCCGCGCCGTCGCACTGGAGGACAATTTGCCCGAAGGTAGGCCGGGAACCGTGGCGGAAGACCTGACTGTCGCCTGTGGGCGGGGTCGGATTGAGATAGTACAAATCAAACCGGCGGGGCGACGGTTGATGAAATGGCGCGATTTCGTCAACGGATACCGCGTAAAGGCAGGTGCGCGATTCGAGTAGGCCGGGCCGGAGCGCAGCGGAGTCCCGGCGATTTCCTGATTTTGGTGGACAGTTCGATGGTGGCACAGGTTTTCAACCTGTGCACGTCCAACAGCCAATGAAGCAGCACAGGTTGAAAACCTGTGCCACCAATTGGGACCCACCAAAATCAATATGCACCCCTCGTAGGTAATCGAGTTGACACGGAGCGAACGGGGGCATATTATTACAACCATGTCGAACCGCCTGCGGTGAGCCTTGTCGAACCGGTTGTAACTCAAGAAAGAAAGGAATCGAAGTATGGCTTCGGAAAATGTACTGGAATTTACGGACGCAAATTTCAACGACGAGGTAATTAATTCGAAAGTGCCCGTCCTTGTGGATTTTTGGGCGGAGTGGTGTATGCCATGTCGGATGATTGCACCGATCATTGACGATCTTGCGGCAGAATATGACGGGAAGGTCAAGTTCGGTAAGGTCGATGTTGACGGTAACCGGCAGGCGGCCATACAACTCGGCATCCAGGCCATCCCGACGCTGATTTTGTTCAAGGACGGACAACCGGCGAAGACTTTCGTGGGCGTCAAGAGCAAGACGGACTTCAAGGCAGGAATTGACGCGCTGTTTGTATAGCGTCCTTCAGATGGGTGGCATGAGAGATTTGCAAAGGTCACTTTCGCGCCGGCACGTCCGCGAGTTCGACCGGCTGGCGATCGAGCAGTGGGGCGTTCCCGGAGTTGTCCTGATGGAGAACGCCGGGCGAGGGTGCGTCGATGCCGTCGAGGAATTTCTTGGGGGTGTTTCCGGTAAAAAGTCTGCCGTCGTTGCAGGCGTCGGGAACAACGGCGGCGACGGGTTTGTCATAGCAAGGCATCTTCATCTCCGCGGAGCAAGTGTGGCGGTTTTCGTTGTGGGCAACGCCGAAAAGATGACACACGACGCATCCGTGAATTTCGCCATTCTCAAATCGCTCAAAATTGACGTGCATGCCTGCGCGGACGAAGTGCTTTCTGGATTTGCGGAGCGGTTGCGAGGCTTTGACCTTGTTGTCGATGCCCTCGGCGGGACGGGTATATCAGGGTCGCTGCGGGGAGACTTGGCGGTCGCGGTCGAGCAGATTAACGCCGCCGGAAGACCCGTCGTCGCGGTCGATATCCCCACCGGCCTGGATTGCGATACGGGAACCGCACACGAACCGACCGTCAAGGCGGCGCTGACTGTAACCTTTGTCGCGAAGAAGACGGGCTTCGACGCACCCGGCGCTTCAGACTACACCGGAAAGGTCGTCGTCGCGGACATCGGCGTACCTTTTCAGAAGTAGGATGTGCAGAGAACGGAATCTTTTATACCCTACACACTTTCGAGTTGCCGGGGCTGCGCTTCGCTCCGTCCCGGCCTACGATTATTTTCCTCGTCCGCGCATCTGAAGCCCGAAGAGTTTGATAAAACCGGTCGCGTCGGCGGGCGTGTAATCTTCGCCCATCGTGAATGACGCCAGCGACGTCGAATAGAGGCTCTTTGGACTGGTTACGCCGGCGACGGTGGCGTGTCCTTTAAAACATTTGATTCGCACCGAGCCGGTAGCGTTCTTCTGCGTCTCGGCCACGAATGAGTCGAGCGCCTTTCGCAGCGGGCTGAACCACTGTCCGAAATAGACCAGCTCGGCGTACTTCAGCGCCACCTGCTCTTTGTAGTGAGCGGTTTCGCGGTCGAGCGTGATGGACT
>DAOVFI010000536.1 GCA_030673005.1 Planctomycetales bacterium | reverse complement strand
ATTGTAAGCGTGGCAACCGAAGTGCCAACGGGCGCAGTCGAGGACATTCGCAGAGTCGGTCCGGGGGGTGTGCGGGCTTCCACGAAGCGTAACTGTCGTGAACAACGCGGGATAGAGAAGCGCGGGCGGCGGAAAATTGTCACCGTCGGTTTCTCACCCGGGACAGGAGGAGGGCCAATCGGGGGTGGTCATATGGAGACATGTGGGGCAAAAGGGTGACACATGGGCAATTGTGGGGTGCCAGCGACGCCCATCCTTCTTTCCTTAGTACAGCTCCCCACAAATGGGGGAACAATTAAAATTTAAGTCGGGGCCGCGAGTTTTCCGATAAAAGTTATGTCAACTACTTTTTTCGGAGGGGACTCGCATGGCTCGCAAAACTAATCTCGTTATCGAACTTTCGCCTGAGGAACGCAGTGAACTCGAATTTTGGCAGCGTTGCACGACCATGCGCGCCGGGCTTGTCAGGCGCGCCCAAGTCGTTCTGCTTGTCGCGGCGGGCATGCCTCTGTTGCGCATCGAACGTCAGACCGGGATGCGCCGCCGCCACATCTATAAATGGTGCCACCGATTCCTCGAAAAGCGAATCGACGGACTGGCCGATAAACCGGGACGCGGGCGAAAGCCTTCTTTTTCCCCCCGAAGTCGCCGTCCATCTGGTCAAGATCGCCTGCGAGAGGCCGGACCTCGTCGGGCGCTCGCTGTCCCAGTGGGATTGTCCTGAACTCGCCGCCCAACTTGTGCGCGACGGCATCGTCGAGAGCATCTCGGCCTCGACCGTTCAGAGGATTCTCGCCTCGCACAAATTGAAGCCCTGGCGTCATCACATGTGGCTGGGCCAAAAATATCCCAGGGACGCTGAATTTTACGCCCGCGTCCAAGAGATCGTCGATCTCTACACGCGTCCGCTCTCGGAGACCGAGATAGTCCTGTCGTACGACGAGAAGACTTCTCTTCAGCCCCGCCCGCGCCTGTGCGCCACACGCCCCGCCCGGCCCGGCGGGCGGCCGAATCTGTGCGAGCACGAATACAAACGCGCCGGAGCGCTCCAGCTCTTCGCCGCCTTCGACACGCGCAGCGGAAAAGTGTACGGCATTTGCCGCGAGCGCAAACGTCAGACGGAATTCATCGAGTTCCTTGAATACCTCGACCGTGAAATACCCGCGCGCATCCGGACCATCCACATGATCGGAGACAATCTCAGAGTCCACAAGGGCAAAAAGGTCAGGGAGTGGCTCAAAGACCATCCCAGATTTCAGTTTCACTTTACACCCGTGCACTGCTCATGGATGAACCAGATCGAACAGTGGTTCAGCATCCTCCAGCGCAAGCGTTTTCGCCTGGTGGATTTCGCCTCGACGGAAGACCTTGAATCAAAGATCATGCAATTCATCTGCGAATGGAACGAGCAGGCGCACACGTTCAACTGGACGACGAAATCGGTTGCCAAGGTGATGTCGGCGCGCGACGCAAAAGCCGCCGCATGATTTTATTGTTCCCCTATTTGTGGGGAGTTGTACTTAGCGCGCATTTCTCACCACCATTCCCGGCGTACACCCTGCCGCAGAATCCCGCCGACGGGATGCTTGAAACTCAACCCTTTTCGTGATACAGTCCGTTTATTAGTTCCTGTTGCCAAAGGTCGATTTTACTGCGAGGGGGGCAGAAGATTATCCCGACAAAGGAGGGGCCGAGGCTTGCCCGCCTACGGTGTGTGGCGGGAGGAGCCCCCGATAAATCGGGGGCGACGGGAGTCCGCCTCAGGCGGATAACTCCCCGAGCGCGAAAAACCACTTTCCACAACAGGAACTTCTTAGAATTTAAGCATTATCCGCT
>DAOVFI010000637.1 GCA_030673005.1 Planctomycetales bacterium | reverse complement strand
AAACTCGCGCACCTCGCTGGCCGTCATCAGACGACTTTCGGCGACTGCCTTCGTAAATTGCGTAAGAACCACCTGCATGACGCACCCCCGAGAGGTGAGCCGTATTGTAGACTGCCCCGTCGGGGGGCGTCAACCCATCTGCTCCTTCAATCCCTCCCGAAGCGCGGGCGGCTGTGCCACGTCAACTCATCAACTGGGTGCAGGAACGGGCTCCTTTTAGCTGGCGGCTGCTAGCGAGGGGTGTCGGGGGACATTGGGGTGGAAGGGGTGGCCTGGGCGGCTGTGTAGGAAGTTGCTCAGGCGATCATCATCGCACAGGGCGGCAGCCCGGATTTGCAGAATCCCTTCGCCGCTGACGCCGTCGTTCCAGAATTTCTCGGTTCCTTTGACGCGCGCGTTGATCTCTTTTACCAACGACTCCATGTACGCCGAAGTGGTCGGCAGCCCCTGGCGACGGTACTCCGGATAGTCCATCCGCGTGGCGTTGTTTTCGAAGTAACCGATGGCGTCGGCGAGGATTTTTCGCGGATCGGTCTTTTCACAATCCTTCGACGGCAGGCCAAGCTCGCCCTGACGTTGCTTCAATTCAGCGATCACCTGGCCGACGTTGCCGAGCCAACAAACGCGTGCCCAGCGGAGGTAATCTTCCCAACGCCGATCCGCATCCGCATTCAGACAACGGGCCGCTTCGTAGAGTCGTTCGACGGCATGCACGAAGTCGAGGATCGGCGTGAAGTCGCGAAAATGACGCTGCTGAATTGTCCAGTTATACGGCAGCCCATCGCTCACGAAGGCCTTCTTCCGAGCATGATAAAAACCGCGCGAGTCGGCTTCGACTTCCATCATACGGCCGAAGGCGTTGCTGTCCTCCAGCGAACTGATGCAGGTGCGATACAACCGCTCGGGACGCCACTTGACATCGGACTGTTTCCGCACGACACCAGCGGAGGTTTCCTCGGCGCCGGCCGGCGTGCTGCTCTCGGCGACGCCCGATAGCAACTTCTTCATCCGCTCCCGATCGGCGAAGCACGCGGGCAAGTCGGGATGCGGGTCGTCCGCGAAGCAGTCGCTTTTCATCCGCAAAAACAAGGCGTTTTTGGTCTCTCGCCAGTGCGGATGATGTACGCCTTTGCCGGCCCCTTCGTCGCGAGTTTGCATCCGGCCGCCATCGATGCTGACGCACGCCAGTTGAATCGGCGTCTTCGGCTGGGCGTGTTGTCGCGGCAGCGGTTGATCAACATACGCTTTGGTTTTCACCTCGCGATCGGCAACCATTTCCGTGCCGATCTTCACGGCGGTTTTGTTCAGCCCGCGACCGGTGATCTCGATACCGCCGATCTTTCGCAACACTATCTCGCCAATCGAGTACGACGGAGCGTACGCCACGGCGAGCACCTTCTTCTCCAGCACCTCCGGACTG
>DAOVFI010000620.1 GCA_030673005.1 Planctomycetales bacterium | reverse complement strand
TCCCCCCTCAAGATTGACCGTATCGACCTTGATTTTCCAGTACGCCCCCCCGAGCGTGCCAACGTAAATCTGCTCGTGCTCGCCCTCGCACCATCTCCGGACCTCGGGCGTGGCCATGACACGCTCCGCCATCGTCTGAATGCCCTGTGTTGCGGATGTCGGTCGACCGGATTTCAGGCAGAGGATTTCCGCTTTTTCTTCGAGCACATCGTCTGCCGTTTCCGGTTCCAAAACGAGCGCGTGAAAATATGTTCCGAGCGCGAAGGCATCGATTTCCGCCCGCTGCCAGGTCTGCTCCACGAATTCGGCAACCCAGCGGGCGGGGCAAGCCAGATGCGTCTTGTACTGGCTCACTGACAGATAGGTCCTATTTGCTTCCGGGGTGTAATAGTTGTCCGGGGTCAGTGCCAGGCACCCGGCTTCTGTGGCTTTTTCTCTCGCGTCAGTCATGGGATAGGCTCCTCGTTCTTGACGGCTTTCCGGATGTTGCCGCAAGCCATTCCGCTCATAACCGTATGAAGTGTCATAGATTCGAGGACCGCCGGATGTTTCGGCACTCCCCGATACATCACCCATCGGCCATTGCGAAGGTCCTCAATTAGTTCGGCGGGGAAGCAATAAAGCCGTCCCTCCCGGTACATCTTCCGGCGCTTCCAGCCAGTCTTCTGAATGAGCGGTATTTTACTCATCGTCCCGCCCTCCCTTGTCCTTTTCGAGCCACTGCCAGTCGCCGGTTTCCGGATGGTATGCCGCTACGCCCCGATTGATCGCCTCTTTTCGATAGCGCATCATGGTTTGTTTTTTGCCGGAAAAAAAGCCGGCGGCAAAGCACAAAAAAGCGGCTAAAAAGATTGTCAGGATTGTTAATTTTTCGTCCATTTCTTTTCCCTCCATCGTGGGTGAGTAGCCCCGCCCGCCACTGCCTGTTTGGGTTGTCTAATTGTGGAAATGCCAGCAGGCGGGGCATTGAGTTTTTCGCACGTCGATTAGCTCGTGGTATCGCCCTCCTGTTTTATCGCCTCCAGGATGGTATCCTGGTGGGCGAGGAACGCCTCTGTATCCTCGCGAGTGGAGACCACGTGCGCACTTTCGGCGATTGCGCCCGTCCGGCGAAGGTGTTCGTTCAGGCTCTTCATCGTGACGTCGGCGGGAACCAACACGGCGCAAACGGCGGCGTTCCGGTCGGCCATCATGTTGAGGGGGGCGGCGGGGGCCTCCTCTGGGGGCTGCTGCTCTACTCCCGGGCCCTGTTTTTTCGCGACTGACGGGGGCGTCGTCGGCTTGGGCACGGTTTTGGCGTTCGGTGCCGGGGCCGGCGGCTGAACCGGCGCGGCGGTCTCCGGCTCAGGAATGTCCGGCGTCACTTCGGGGAAAATGCTTTCTGCCGTCGCCTCGCCATTTTTGATCGCCGCGTAGGCCGTGCGCAGATTCATAATGTCCTCTGTGTCGAATTCATTCAGAGGACTTCCGACTTTGGC
>DAOVFI010000745.1 GCA_030673005.1 Planctomycetales bacterium | reverse complement strand
GGCGGCCTTCGCCAGAGCAGACGAAAAGACCTCGCCTGAATACTCCCGACACGTATTCTTAATAGCGCGGACACGGCCTTCGCGGACAAACTCACGCGCCGCCGCTCGGTCTGAACCGCCCACCAGAGAGCATTGATATTTCTTCCCGTTCAACTCCAGCGTTATAGGCGTAACGTGGATGTCATCCGACATATTAATCTCCCTTCTGGTTATGCCGGCGTGAGCGGCCCTGTGCCGGTAAACGAAACGGTGACTGCGCGAGATGAACCGTCAGTCGCCGCGCCGGTTGCGGTGGACTGCACGCGGATGTCGCCAGTGTACTTCCTCGCGCCCTCCGCCACGAACGTTGCGGCCCCGGTGTCCAGAGCGACAGGAAGCGGGGTTGTATCATCGAGCCAACACTCATACGAGCCTGTAAACTCTTTCAGCCCCCCCGTGTTGGTCTTGTACCCGCCCGGCGGGTTGAACGGCGTGGTGTCCAGAATCTCTCCAGAATCCGTACAGTCCCATTTGTAGCAGTTGGTCGTATAACCCGCTGCGAAGGTTACGCTGCCTAGTTTTCCAGAAATCGCGGCCATGATGGGCCTCCTTCTAGGGGCGCTGGACTTCCATAATCCAGTCGCCTGATATATGGATTACATTTTCTTCAGCAGTCTCGCGCGGTAATCCTTCACGCGAAAGTTTTATAAACGACGCGCCTACGAACGGCACGACAGCGTCCTTGAATCTCGATTGTAACGCTTCCCATACTATCCCCGCTGGGCGCGCGTCACCCGCCGTAGACGAACCTATCTCTCTGAACTTATCGTACACGTCGAATTGTATTCGCGCGTCCTCAATGTCACCATCTGAAAACGTCCGGTCAACTGTGCCAGAGATTAAAGACATAACGCAATATGGCATCAACGCTCTCGACGGGGCTTCGGTTCTGAACAATCTACCCTGCGTCAAATCGTAGATGGTATCGGCGGCATGGTCGGCGTCGTACCACTCATACAGATATTGAAACCAGTCGTTCATATTCGTATCGGCTTTCCAAGTGCGCGGATTATTTCTCCGCGTTTCTGGTCAAGGGCG
>DAOVFI010000121.1 GCA_030673005.1 Planctomycetales bacterium | reverse complement strand
GGCGGTTCGGGTTTGTCCATCAGCGCGTACAGGACGATGTTGGCGGCGATGTCCCTTGCGGCGGTCGGCATGTAACTGCGTGCGGCGTGCGCGGTGTGTCCGTCGAGCGTGTCGTGGATGCCATAAGGAGCGTAAATGACGACGTTTCGGCCATGGCGCACGAACAGTTTCAGCGGGGGCAGGCCGATGCGTTTTTGAATCTTCTGCCAGGCCTTCGTCCTCGACAGGGGCTTTTTGGCTTTATCGAGCGGCGGTCCGCGGAATTCGCCGCACTTACCGGTAATCAGCGGTGAATTCGGCGTAACGTATCCCGACGGCACGTCCTGACCGGCGAAGAGTTTTTCGAGCATATCGGCGACCGAGCGGTTGAACGCCCTCGACCCGCCGACGGCATTGATAAACAGCGTCCCGCCCGAATCCAGGTACTTCCTCAATTCCGACAGTTCGGCGCCGGTGAGGGTAAAGGTCTCCGAGCCGGTCATCCAGGCCAGATGGTGTCCGCTCAGTTTATCTGCGCGGATGGGCACAGCGGCGCTGGTGTCGATGGCGACGCGGTTCTCGGCTGTGAGTTTCTTCGAAAGGTACTTGAGGGCATAGGGCTGGGTTTGTGAGTTTCCGCCGTGTTTGAGCCAGGCAAGTTTGACGTGATGGCGGACCTCGCCGCTTTTGGAGACGAAGACCGGCCTGAGGCGCATTCGCAGCGAGTTCGCGCCGGTGGCGTAGAGGAAGAAGTTCACACCGAGTCTGTAATCGATCCTGCCGGTGCCGGTGGCCCGCTTCTGCCAGGAGCAGCAGATGTCGCGCCTGGAAATTACCGCCAGCAGTCGCGTACCGTCGGAAACGCCCCACATCGGCGCTACGCTCAGGCCGTTAGGAATTTTATAGTGGACCGAATAAATCGGATGTTCGGCCGGTAATTGTTCGAGTGTGTAATGGCCGCCGAGTTCTTTGCGCTGTTCGGCGTAAAGGTTTTGCAGGCCTTCTTTGGCGGATTTCAGAAAGGCGGCGCTGTTGTGGCAGGGGACCAGCAGCAGCGTCCCGCCGCGCAGGCTGTACTCGCGAAGCCTTGACCACTGCTCGGGCGTGAACTCAAGTGCGCGTGTGCCGGTTATCAGCAGCAGCGGGGCGTCCAGCAGCAGCCGGACGTCGTCGGTTATCCTGACTGTCTGCCATCGCATGCGGCGTTCGTAGTTTCGCCGCATGTACTCGGCGAAGTGCGGCACGTCGCGAGTGTGGAAGTTCCAGTTGTTTTCGAGGCCGTGGGCGAGTTTGTTGAATGTCAGGGGTATTCGTCCGCGCGCCAGGAAAATCAATTCAAACGACGCCCGCACGATCGGCCCCCACTGTCCGCCGTACCATCGACCGCGCGGGTCTGGTTCGGCTAGTTTGGCGGCGCCCGTGGCGAACCAGTCCATATCTCCGATAAATTTCGCGCCGCCGGCCATCCCGATCCGCTGGACGCAGAAGGCGATGTAGCCGTTCTTAATGTAATCGTCCTTGAGGTGTTTGGTCAGGTATGTCCAGGCCCTCTTCAGGTGTTTGCTGTGCTGATAGGGTCGGCATGTTTTTGTCAGGGCGTCATGGCAGATGAACAGGCTGGCGATCCCGGCGGTAGTCATGCTCGTGGTGGATTCGGTATCGACGCCTTTCTGTCCGCTGTATGTCCATCCCCCGTCGGCCCGCTGGCGCTTCAGCCAGGTTTGCTCGATCCTGCGTATGAGGGACGGACTGATCTCTTCGCCGGCGCGGTTGGCCTCCCACAGCGCCAGCAGTGCGAACTGGCTGGTCGAATTGTCGCCGCTGCGCTCGGGCCCGGCATAGCCCCACGCCCACTCCCCGCGTGTCCGCTTTGCGCCCCGCATCAGCCACTCGACGTCCTTTTCCAGGCGGGCGCGGTAGGGAGAGTTCTTCGCCCCGGCTACGACCTGGCTTAGCACCATTGTCCGTACCGCGATGATGTAAAGATTCGTTGTCTTAAGGTTCACAAGGTGTTCCAGGCCCTTTTTCATCTGCGGGCTGTTGGGCTTTTCACCGGCCTCCAGCAGTGCAAACAGGGCGATGGCGGTCTCGGAGCCGCGGCGGAGATTGCCGTTGTGATACCAATGCCCGTCGGGCTTCTGCCTGGCCCACAGGTACCGCTTGAGGCCTTTCATGGCGCGGTCCACGTCCTCGTCGGTTACCTCACGCAGCGCCTCGCCCGAAACCGGACCGACAAGAACACTCACCAGCAATAAGGTAAATATTATCCTGCTCACTAACCTGCCTCCTCGTAATAGTACTCTGTCAATCATCAATTTGTGGTGGCACAGGTTTGCAACCTGTGCGGCTGACGCAGGTTACAAACCTGTGCGGCTGACGCAAGTTACAAACCTGTGCGGCTGACACAGGTTACAAACCTGTGCCACCAACAGATTTAAGGTTGACAGAGTAATAGTAGCCGGTATTCCGGTCTTCGGTGTTGTTTACCGGCTACTTTTCAGGCGCGTTCGCTACCTGCGCGAATCTACGAACTCCGCCAGCAGCCTTAAAAATTCCTCAACCTCCTCAACGGTATTGTAATGGCACAGCGAAATCCTTGTGCACTCCTCGACACCCATTGCCGAAAGCGTATGTCCGGAATAGGCGTCGTTGACACGATCGTGCAGCCGAACGCCGTTGCTTCCGAAGTAATCTATCACCGACTTCGTATCCGCCCCGGCGACGGTGAACGCGATAATCGCTTCCTGGTCTGCCGGATTGTCCTTTTCGCCCAGGACCTTGACGCCTTCGACCTGCAACATGCCCTTCATCCTGCCCGTGCCGTGCAGCAGCGCCTTCAAAAGCCCGCCCTCATGGCCCTCGATGGCCAGCATTGCCGCTACAATTCGCGCACGGCCGTCCGTACTGTCGGTGAACTTCGAACCCAGCCAGCGGAAGTACTCCACGACCGCGGACATGCACGCATAACCAGCGGCCTCACGGGTGCCCAGGTCCCAGAAATCCTTCGGCTTGCCGAGAAGGTTGTCGTGAGGCAGATTCGCCAGCCGATCCGCAACCCATGCAAAGGCTGCGCCGACCTTGGAATAGGTTTTATAGGGTACAAATATCCACGCATCGGCGCTATATGCTTCGACGTCGATCAGTCCGTGCGAAGCATGTTGCGCCCCGTCCAGGATGATGTATGTCGCAGGATTAATCCTTCGGACTTCTCTGGAAATTGCGACAACGTCGTTCTTCGAGCCGAGAATATTTGAGGCGTGAATAACAGTTACCGCCGTAGTGTTCCGATCTACTTTATCAAGGATCGATTCGACGGGGACCAGCCCGGTTCGCCGGTCAAGTTCGGCGCAGCGGAATTCCAGGCCGTAGCGTTCGGCAATAATCCTGGTGGCGCCGAACGCCGAGGCGTGATTCAGGTTGCTGACCACCACGTTGGAGCCTTTTGTATTCCTGTGTATTGTATCGAGAAGTCGGAAAAGCATACCTGTCGTGCTTTGTTCGGCAATGATATGACCCGATCCCGCCCCCACAAACAGGGCGATATCACGCCTGCCCTGAGCGATGGCCCCGTCGATTTTGCGCGACGCCGGGTTTGATCGTCCCGCATTGTCGGGAAGTGCGCTGAATGTCTCAATGACTTCCAGAACGGTTTTCAGTTTCAGCGTGCCGCCGGCGTTTTCGAAATAAATCCTCCTGCCCGAGAACGGGTCGGAATCGACATACATGAATCGCTCTCTGATTTCCCGGAGCAAGAACTCGTCAAATATCCCCTCGATACTCATGACTGAACCTTTTATCAGTGTTTTCAACATCTCCGCTCACATCTTCAAACCTGACAGAGTATCAGGCATGTTGACGCCCTTCGCTTGCTACTCTGCGTAGTAGCACGCTACGCAGCACGAGGCGCTACGGACGAAAACACCTGCCTGCCGGAAGGCAGGTGGCGCCTATCATTATTTTCGTAACAGACTATTTCTCTATTTTTTGAGTGCTTCGCCCAACCGGTCCCTTGCGGCGCTGGCGGGATAATCCTTCTGAAGTTTCTTGTACAGCCGCCTGGCGGCGCCGTTGCGGACGCCGATATACTGCCTGCCCAGACGGGCCATCAGTTTGGGCGCCAGTTCCTGCACGCGACTGACCTTTGCAATGTACTTCTGCATCTCGGTGGCGAATCTTTGCGACTTCGCCTCCCCGAGCATACGTATCGCCGATTTGAAGAACGGATACATCCTGGCCGGAAGTGGATAGCCATCGACGACCTTCAGATATTGCCTGGCTGCGCCGGCGAAGTTCTCTCTGGCCTCGTGCATCTTCGCCAGCATCAGTTCGATAGCGAGTTTGTCCCTGCGTGTAAAGCAGACCTTTCTCAGTCTCGCCGCCAGCGCCAGGGCGTCTTTTTTGAGTTTTCTCCTGCCAAGCGCCGTTCCGAGGCCTTCCATGTCCAGGCGGAGGCTGAGATCCCGCCAGGAATTTTTCTCATTGAGCCGCTGGTTAAGGGCCTTCAGAGCCGCTGCCCCGTCGTCGCAGTGCGCCAGCAGGTTGATGTCGGAAAACGCCATCTGCCATCGCAGTTTCGGGTCCATCTCCTGGTTCCGCATCATCGTTATGACGGTGTCGGCGCCGGACTTGCGGATATTCTCAAGGAGTCGGTAGTGATAGTAATACCGGCCGTAGTAGGCATCCCAGGCGCGAGCAAGACAATATAGTTGTGAGCATCTGTCGGAGAGTTTTCTCGCCCTGGCGAGCCAGTAATCGCCGATGTTCTTATTGTCTTTATCGCGGTCGTATCCGGCCAGTTCCTGCCTGGCGAGATAATAGAGTGCGTCAAGGTCGCCGTCGTCGGCGCGGTTGCCGTAACAGCGACGAGCGAAGACTACCTTGCCCGCCGAATCCTTGACGGCGTCGTAGCAGGACAGACGAGTCGAATACAAAGTCGAGTCGATGCCGGTTCCCGGAAAGTTTTTCAGCAGTGTATCGACCGCCTTTGCGAGCCTGTCGTATTGGCGGGACGCACGCTCGGCGGTTATCCGATTACGAAGCACCAGTTCGGTGAGCGGATGGTGCGGATATGTGCCGATCATCCTGTTCATCCACTTGTCCCGCGGCTCGGGCAGGACCTTCTTGTAGTAATAGTCCGCCAACATCCTGACGGCCTTGATTGTCGAGGCGTCGGCGCGGTGTTTGGCGAATATCTCTTCACCGATCTCCTCGGCGTGCCGAACCTGGTCGTCGTCCAGCCGGGTTTTAAGCTTTGCGAGCATACCGGCGGCCTTGCTGTTGGGATCGACCGCCGGAACCTTCCAGGCGGTGCGGGCGTCTTCGAGAACCTTCGCAAGGGATTTATCTCTGTCGGCGTACTGCCTGACGTGATTGAACGACCTGGCCGACCAGAACTTATTATTGACAAGTTCGGCCGCCGGTTTCGACGCCTCATCATACTTCTTGACCAGGACCAGCAGATCGATCTTCCGGATCAGGTTCGACCGCTGCCTGTAAAGGTCCTTGCTTTTGCAGAACTCGTCGATCATTTTCAACGTCTCGGCAACCGCGACGGCATCTCCGTCTTTGGCCTTACGCTTTGCCATACGCACCCACAGGTCGATTATCCGCGATCTTTGCCAGCCCGATGCCGAGTAGGCCTTAAGATAATAACGGCCAAGTTCGGCAAAATCCTTATACCTGCCCTGTTCGTACAGGGATGTAAGTCGCTGATAAATGGCCGAGGCAAGCGGGCTGAGGCGTCTTCTTATGAAATGGTGTTGCCCGACGTAGAACATGCAATTCTTACTGCCGTAACCGGGATAGGACTTTATCAGGCGGGCGAAGATATCTTTGATTTCCTTTTCGTCCTCGCGCGTCTTTGCGTCTTCCAGCTTCAGCAGCCACAGCGCTATTACTCGCGGGTCGTCGCCCCATGATTCGACGTAGGACTGGAAGGTTTTTTCGGCCAGTTCGGTCTTTCCGGTCTTTTTCAGCAGGATGACGTGTGCGAACTGCCAGTCGGGCGGAAGTTCCTTTACTCGCAGTCTGAACGTCTTGCTTAATGTCTTGAGGGCGCGCTGTGCCCGGGCGGGCGTATCGGCGACGGCGGCGAGGTCCATAATCCAGCCCGGGCCGCGAATAATCCGGCCTATTCTCGCGGAGATCGGTTCGAAGAACTTCCGACTGTATTCGGTCTGCTCATATTGGCTGTACCATCGACCGATGCCGGCGTGCAGGATAAACGGCGCTTCGGGCGTTCGGAGGAGCATCGTCTCGACCAGCGAAAGGTATCCGTCGTTATTCTTGAGTTTTTTCAGACGGGCCAGTTTTGAGCCGAAGGCGACAAACCACGCCGGCGAACCGGGATATTTCTTGATAACCACGTCCAGCGCCTTTTCGTATCCGTCAAAATCCTTCAGTTGCTCCCGGCAGTACGCCAGTTCAAGGTGCGCCACGGCGACGTATTCGTGGGATGAGTAATCCTTGACGTATTTCCCCAGCAGTTCGCCGGCCTGTTTCCACTCTTTGGCGCGGTACTGGCTCATGGCCGAGGTATAAAGTGTGGCGGCCTTATCGGCCGATGTCGCCCGACGCTTGGGTTTATTCTTATCCTGCCCGCCTGCAACCCGGCAGAGACACACAGCCGCCAATACTGCAATCGCTATCTGCTTTTTCATAATCATCTGTTCCAACGACGCCCTCTTTCCGTATTATTCGACTTGCCGGTCGAAAAACATCCAAATACTCGCAAGACGTATTATACAAAAACCTTACAGATTGTTAAACACCACTGTATCGCCGGGCGCATCGCGCATTCTGAAGATTATCATATCACTCGATTAGCCGCCTCGATGAATCCGCGCGCCCGTTCGATCCGCGTCAACGCTGCCGTGACAGCGTTGGTGATTGTGAATTCGGGCCGAAACATTATTGGATCTCTAGGGGGCGAACCGCTATTCACGCACACATGCCTGGCTTTACGGGCGCACTACCTTGGAGGTATATCTGCGTTACTCGCACAGTCGGCGATATTCAGGCCAAACACGCCCGACAGGACTCGAACCTGTAACCCTCGGTTCCGAAGACCGATATGTGCGTTTCATAAATCCTTTGTTTGCAAGCCTTAATCTTTGTCTTGAAAGAGCTTAGGCAACTAAGCCCAAACTGGTCCGGGACTGAGTATAAGCTGTTTTCGAACAGGTTCTGTACCAAAACTGTACCAAAATCCGGGCTTCAGTCA